>CALXND010000025.1 GCA_944389655.1 uncultured Clostridia bacterium
AGATATGTTTGAAAAATCAATGAAAGAAAAATTTGCCATAGGAGCATTTAATGTAAATAATATGGAAATAATACAAGGAATAGTAGATGCAGCAGCTAGTCAAAATTCACCAGTTATTTTGCAAGCCTCTTCAAGCGCAATAAAATATGCAAGAATAGGTTACTTAAGAAAAATGGTAGAAGCAGCACTAGACGAGTATGATATTCCAGTTGCTTTACACTTAGACCATGGACCAGACTTTGAAACTTGTAAAATGTGTATTGATAACGGATTCTCATCAGTAATGATAGACGGATCAAAATATGATTTTGAGGAAAATGTTGCCTTAACAAAAAAAGTAGTAGAATATGCTCACTCAAAAGGCGTAGTAGTAGAGGCAGAACTAGGAAAACTAGCAGGAATAGAGGATGATGTAAACGTAGAGGCAAAAGATGCAATGTATACAGACCCTGACCAAGCAAAAGAATTTGTGGAAAGAACAGGATGCGACTCTTTAGCAATAGCGATTGGAACAAGCCATGGTGCATACAAATTTAAGGGAGAAGCAAAACTGAGATTTGATATATTAAAAGAAGTAAAAGCAAAAATACCAAATACACCAATAGTACTTCATGGAGCTTCAACAGTTATTCCAGAGCTTGTAGAACAATGTAATAAATATGGTGGAGACATACCAGGAGCAAAAGGCGTACCAGATGAAATCCTACATGAGGCAAGTATATCTGGAGTTTCAAAGATAAATGTAGATACAGATCTAAGATTAGCAATGACAGCAGCAATCAGGAAAATATTTGCAGAAGACCCATCTAAATTTGACCCAAGAGCATATTTAACACCTGCAAGAGAATTAATAAAAGAAACAGTAGAACATAAGATAAGAGACGTATTTGGCTCTAGTAATAAAGCTTAGATGGTAAATTAGGGACAGACTCCATTTTATCAGATTTTGCACTGGTTGGAAACTTAGCTTTTTTGCACAGAAGATAGTTTTGTTTAGTAAATTTATATATTTTTAATTTTTAGTCGTAGTGCTTAAGGTGGGGACCGACAAGTTTACAAACTGTTATGCGAGAATATTTCGAGCATTTACAGTTTGTACGCAGTTGGGGGCCGAAGACTAAAAATTAAAAATATATAAATTTATAATTAAAGGAATAACTAAATTTGCGCAAAAAAGCTAGATCCTAGGCCAGTGCAAATTTATCTTTTTTCGTTAGCTCTTAAAGCTTTTTGCATTCTTCTTTCTGCATCTCTTTTTGCAATATCTTGTCTTTTATCATATAATTTTTTACCTTTTCCTATGCCAAGTTCAATTTTTAAAAAATTACCATTAAAATAAAGGGAAATAGGAACTAAACTTAATCCTTTTTGTTTAATAAGTCCTACTAATTTATTTATTTCACGTCTATTTAAAAGCAATTTTCGAGTACGTAATGGGTCTTTATTATAGATATTTCCATGTTCATATGGGCTAATATGCATTCCATAAATAAATACCTCACCATTTTTTATATTTGCATAACTATCCTTTAAATTAACCTTACCTTTACGAATAGATTTTATTTCTGTGCCGTGTTAATACAATTCCGGCTTCATATGTATTTTCGATTGTATAATTATGTCTTGCAGTTGGGTTTTGGGCTATAATTTTTCTTTCCATATTTTTACTCCTATTGTTTATAATTTTTTATTGTATAGGAAAAATCAACTCTTTATTTGATATTTTAGTAATTCTAACGATTTTTCTTATAAATCAATAGCTAAATTATATCATTAAATTATTAAAAAAACTATATTTTGAATTGAATTAATTGAGATATAATTAATATTTAATAATTTTATTAGGCCTTAAAAAGTTTCATGTTTTAAACCATTATCTAACAACAAGATATGAAAGACAAAACTAGGACCTTTGAATAAAACCAAAGTTCCTAGCAAGTTAGTTTACATTATAGCTCATCTGAGTCAATGTAAATATCGTTTCTATTCTTTTGCTTAATATAAGACCAAACTAAAATTATTATAGCAGCAGCTGTAATACCAATAATTAACCAAGACCAAGCATTAGTAGTCATACCAGCAATTTTTACTTCGCCTGTTGCAGTTCTTGTAGCTTGATATCCGTTATTGTTGTTTCCATTATTATTGTTTGTTGTAGTCATGCCAGTAACTGTGTTTCCTGCATCTCTCATTCCAGTACCAACATCTTGTATAACGTTTTCTGTTCCATGGCCAATTGTATTAAGACCATTCTTTATTCCACCTGCGACTGTGTTTCCAGCATTTTCTATAACATTTTCTGTTCCACCAACAAAATTTCTTACTCCATTTACAACATTATCCATTGCAAAAGAAGATACTGAAATAGAAAGTAATAAAAAAGCAACAATTAAAATAGATATTATTTTTTTCTTCATTACAAACCCTCCTTATCAGAATTAAAACAAAGTTAGATTGCTTTGTTTAGAGTTTCAGCAAATAAATTTTTAAATGCAAAAAGAACTTTTTAGTTATCTAAAAAGAATTATCTATTTATATTATTGCTTGTTTAAAATAATTTATACAAAAAAATGAGAGAATATATAAAACTAATTAAATTCTCTCATTTTTTAATAAAATTTAATTTTAACCTTTTAGCCTAATCAATATTGCAATTGCAAGAAGTATTAATATAACACCCACCGTAATAACTAAAATGTTTAAAATATTGGAAAAACTCATGTTTTCTTGAGCTATACTGCTAACTCCAGATGGTGCCGCGGTACCGCCAATATCATCCTGAGCTTGTGCAATTGTATCTTGAGCATCTGTTATATCAGATTCATTATTTATATCTGCGCTATTAGTATTTATATCGTTCATTGCATCAGTATTTTCAACAGTTTCTATATTTTCTGTTAAATTCATATCTATACTAGTTGCTAATGCTGTAACATTTATAACTAATAAAATCATTATTAAAATACATACAATTTTTGAAAATTTTAACATTAAAATCCCTCCATGTTTTATTCATTTGTACCTATATAATGATACACAAAAATAAACAAAATGTCCAGTGTTTGAAAAAAATTTCTAAATTAAATGTTATAGGATAAAACCCATTTCTTTGTGGCTCTAATTGAAGGTACACATAGTAATGAAAAATAAACATTTTATTAGTTTTTTAGCAAAACATTAAAATAAAACCATTTTCATGCAACATTTAAACAAACACTTGCCAAACTGAAAGCTTAATTGTATAATATACAAAGTTTAAAGTAGTTCTTTAGGAAGGATTGATATTAAGTATGGAAAAGTTGAACGGATTAACAACAGAAGAAGTAAAAAAAAGAATAGAAGAGGGAAAAGTAAATAATTCAAACACTAATCACCTAAAATCAAACTGGGAGATTGTAAGAGACAATGTTTGCACTCTTTTCAATTTATTTAATACAATTATAGCAATTGCACTTGCATGTGTACATGCATATACAAATATGATTTTTATTCTTATTATAATAATTAACGTATTAATAGGAATTATTCAGGAAATACATGGAAAAAATTTAGTAAAGAAATTGTCAATTTTAACAGCTTCAAAAACAAAAGTTATTAGAGATGGAAAACAGCAAGAAATAGATATATCAGAAATTGTACTAGATGATGTTATTTTACTTAAACAAGGCGACCAAATACCATCAGATGCATATGTAATTGATGGGGAAGTAGAGGTAAATGAGTCTCTTCTTACAGGAGAATCTGATACAATTTTGAAGGATAGGGAAGCAAAGCTTTTATCTGGAAGCTATGTGGTAAGTGGAAAATGCTATGCTAAAATAGAAAAAGTAGGGGATGATAATTTCGCAAATCAAATAATAAATGCATCTAAAAAACATAAACAGGTAAATTCTGAACTTTTAAATTCGATGAAAAAAGTTACAAATTTTACTAGTTTTGTAATTATTCCAGCAGGAGTTATATTATTTGTACAAGCTTTTGTGTTTAGAGAAACTAATCTACAGCAATCTGTTATTGCGACTGCTGCTGCTCTTTTAGGAATGCTTCCAAAGGGCTTTGTTCTACTTACAAGTATAGCACTTGAGTCTGGAGTAATAAAACTTGCAAAAAAACAAGTATTAGTCCAAGATTTATATAGTGTAGAAACGCTAGCACATGTGGATACTTTATGTCTAGACAAAACAGGAACAATTACAGAAGGAAAAATGAAGGTAATAGATATAGAAAAGTACGAGGAGAATTCTTTACCAGACACATTTGAAAATATTATGAATTCGTATGTTCATTCTACTGACGATAGCAATAGTACATTTACAGCATTAAAGAATTACTTTAGGGGAGAGGGAAAATACGAAAAAATAAGCGACATTTCGTTCTCTTCTGAGAGAAAGTGGAGCAGTGTAACATTTAAAGATTTAGGAACAATTGTTGTAGGTGCACCTGAAAGGTTAGTTATAAAAGCTGGAATAGAGTTACCAGACATTGTAAAAAAAGCACAAGAAGATGGAAAAAGAGCTTTATGTATAGGAATTACAACTGAGAATATTGAAACAGAAGAGCTACCAGCACTAAAAATTATTGCATCAGTAATTTTAGCAGATCCGCTAAGAAAAAATGCGAAGGAAATGCTAGGATATTTCAAAACACAAGAGGTAGATATAAAAATTATATCTGGTGATAACCCAGTTACAGTATCAACAATAGCAAAGAGAGCAGGACTTGAGGACTATGAGTCATATATAGACTTATCAACCTTAGATTCAGATGCTGAAATAGTAGATATAGTTGATAAATATAGTATTTTTGCAAGAGTATTGCCACACCAAAAAAGTATTATCGTTAAAGCTCTTCAAGCTAAAGGACATCAAGTAGCAATGACAGGTGATGGTGTAAATGATGTAATAGCTCTTCGTGAGGCAGATTGTAGTATTACTTTACCAGAAGCAAATGATGCTGCAAAGCAAGTATCTCAAATTGTATTATTAAATCAAGATTTTAGCGTTTTAAAAGATGTATTAATGGAAGGAAGAAGAGTAGTAAACAACCTTACAAATGTAGCAAGAATATTCTTCATAAAAACAATATATTCAATACTACTTTCACTTTTCTGTATAATAACAAATACAGCATTTCCATTTATACCAATACAAATTACACTAATTGATCTTGCAATTGAAGCATATACATCTTTATTTATATCATTTGAACCAAATGGTAAACCGGTAAGAGGTGTATTTTTACATACAGTTCTTAGAAACGCTGCACCTTTTGCAATAGTAATAATGCTTAATATTATGTTTTTAACTTTTTTAGCACCAGCACTTAATATTGCACAAGGCCAATTAGTAACAATAATGTACCTATTAATAGGATTTGTAAGTATATTAGCAGTTCTAGAGGTTTGTATACCATTTAACAAACTACGTGCATTTTTATTTAGTACAACATTTGTAGGCTTTTTTACAGCCGTATATTTATTTAGAGGATTGCTACAAATTACAAATATAAATATGAGAGAATTTGGCATATTTGTTGTATTTGCAATAATTAGCACAATAATTCTTACCATAAAACAACGAGTATACAAAAAAATGGGGTATTAATTTATGAGCGCATTTTGCGTAGCCGTTCTAGCAAGTGGAAAATCTGCGATTTTTCCGTTTGCTAAAACAAAAGACTAGGTCTAACTCCTAGTCTTTTATCAACACCAGCATATCGTCAGGAATTGGAGCAATATAGGAAGCTACTTTCTTAGAGACAGGGTGGATAAAACTTGTTTTATATGAATGAAGAGCCTGTCTATTTATTAATTCAGATTCATAACCATACAATGTATCTCCAATTATGGGATGATTAATATAACTCATATGTACTCGTATTTGATGCGTACGTCCAGTTTTAAGGATGCACTTTACAACTGAATAATTACAATTTTCATTGTATTTCATAACTTCAAATTCGGTTATAGCGCTATCACCAAACTTACTTACGCATCTTTCAATAATACTATTATCTTTTCGAGCAATGGGTGCATTTATAATACCTTTTTTCTGTTTAAATCTTCCTTCACAAATCGCTATATATTCTTTGTAAAATTTATTATACTTCATTTGTTTTACTAAACATTCTTGTATATACTCATTTTTAGCAAATATAACTAAACCAGAGGTGTTTCTATCTAATCTATTTACTGGTCTAATTTTCTTTTTTAAACCAATAAAATCGAAATAATATTTAATTCCATTTGACAGACTACCAGAAAAATGATCCATTGAAGGATGAACTGGAATACCTGCTGGTTTATTAAGAACTAAATATGCTTCATCTTCATAGATTATATCTAAATCCATTTTAGTTGGAACAATATTTGAATTATCTTCTTCAAAATCAATATATATTTCTATAACATCATTTGGTTGCAATGCTTTGTCTAAATATGTATTTTCAGAATTTACAAATATTTTGTTTTGTTTTTTCAGCTTAAGTAAAAGCCTGTCAGATATGCTAAAACAGGCCTTTAAAACTCCCCTTAAACTTATGAAATTATCTGTTTCTTTAACTTTATATGTCAGTTTCATAAAAAAATCCATTCCTTTCTCTTTTTGCCTTAAAGACACATATAGGAATGAAAGTAAATCTCTTTCAAACTAAATCTTCAATCTGGTGCGAGTAATGGGACTTGAACCCATACGCTATAAAGCACACGCCCCTCAAACGTGCCTGTCTGCCAGTTCCAGCATACTCGCAAATTGCTACATACTCATTATAAAATATTTTAAAAGAAAATGCAAGTGCGCAAATGGGGTCAGACCCCATTTGCGCAACAAATATTTAAATATTTCATATAATAACATGAGGTGGTTTTTATGGCATATTCAGATAGAGAACTAATAGCAAGACTAATTCAATGCGAGGCTGGCGGAGAAGGTGAAAATCGGAATGAAAGCAGTTGCCAGTGTAATCTTAAATAGAGTAAATGTGCCTGTTGGAGAATATTCTAGAGTATCTCAGGGTGGAAGTGTACGAAATATTGTATATCAAGAAGGGCAATTTGACTGTGTACGAGAAACATTAGGTGGAAAATATAATCCACAAAATATTTATAATATGAATCCAACGGATGTGCATTATAATATTGCTGATTGGGCACTAGCAGGAAATAGACTAAACGAAATAGGTGAATGTTTATGGTACTTAAATCCATTTAGACCTACTTGTGGAAGTACTTTTCCTTCAAATGGTTCAGGTACACTACATACAAGACTTGGAGATCACTGCTTTTATAGGCCAACTTCTTTGTATGCTGATACTTAAGCAGTTTCTAACAGGCATTTTAATAGGCATTAGTTAAACAGTTTTCATATCTATATGTGATTAAGAATATTTATGAAATTAGTTCCAATGTTAACATGAGCAAACAATCATGCATATAATACTCTAGATTTAATTTACAAAATCTAGTAAGATTATAGATTTGTATGGAGGTTAGCATGGAAAATGAAAAGGAAATTGAAACAAAGGAAAATAGAAATGTGGATATAAATCAAAATTCACCAGAAATACTTACCAATAACATATATACACCAGCATTTTTAAGAGAAAACATTGGAAAACTAATGAGAGTAGAATTTTTAATAGGAACAAATAACTTAGTTGATAGAACGGGCATTTTGGTAGATGTTGGTGCAAGTTATATTTTGCTCAGAGCATTAGAAAGTGACGTAATAACTTATGCAGATATTTATTCAATTAAATTTATAACTATTTCAAATTTGCCTTATAATATGTTACTTGGATTTAATAATAATTCAAATATGAATCCAGCTAACAACCTTTCTAATAATTCTGTTATGAATAATAGTTATAGATATTATTAGTGTTAAAATTACAACTGTAACTGATTTTTTAAAACCAGAATTAATATATTTAAAATTTGTGAGAATATGGAATGGAATGTGATTTAAAGATTACTAATTCTTGAGAAATTTTTGCAAACGAATCTCGATTATATTGAGGGCGCTACAAAAATTTCTTTAGAATTAGTCTGAAAATCAACTTGACCGATATATTCGATACAATATTTTAAATATATTAATTCTGGTTATATCAAAAGGGCAATTAGCTGCAAATAGTAATTCATTAATTCATAATTTTTCAAAAACGCTTGTACTTTTCTTAAATAACATATATAATATAGGTATTATTTTGAAGTTTAAGGGAGGTACTATTTTTATGACATTTATAGAAGGACTAAAAGAGAAAGCAAAACAAAATAAAAAAACAATTATCTTAACTGAAAGCGAAGATAAAAGAGTATTAAAAGCAGCGCAAAAAGTTAAAGAAGAAGGATTTGCAAATATAATCCTTATAGGAAATAAAGATGAAGCCCAAAAATTAGCTAAAGAAAATAATATAGATATATCAGGAATAGAAATAATAAATCCAGAAACCTCGGAGAAATTTGAGAAATATGCAAATGCATTTTATGAGCTTAGAAAAGCAAAAGGAATGACTGCCGATAAAGCTAGAGAAATGCTAAAAGATAATATGTACTTTGGTACTATGATGGTAAAAGAGGGAGATGCAGATGGAGTAGTTTCTGGTGCATGCCATTCTACAGCAAATACTTTAAGACCAGCACTTCAAATTTTAAAAACTGCACCTGGTACAAAACTAGTTTCAGCATTTTTCTTAATGGTAGTTCCAAATTGCGAATATGGAGAAAATGGAATATTTATTTTTGGTGATAGTGGTTTAGTGGAAAATCCAACTGCGGATGAATTGTCAGAAATAGCCATTTCATCAAGTAAGAGTTTCCACCAATTAACTGGAAAAGAAGCAAAAGTTGCAATGCTTTCATATTCTACATATGGAAGTGCTCATTCGGAATTAACAGAAAAGGTGATTGAAGCAACAAAACTATTAAAAGAAAAAATGCCAGATTTAATTTGTGATGGAGAACTTCAATTAGATGCTGCAATTATTCCAGAAATAAATGCCAGCAAAGCTCCTGGAAGCCCATTAAAAGGACAAGCAAACACATTAATATTTCCAAACTTAGATGCAGGAAATATAGGATATAAATTAGTACAAAGATTAGCAAAAGCAGAGGCGTATGGACCACTTTGCCAAGGAATTGCAAAACCAGTAAATGATTTATCAAGGGGTTGCAATAGTGATGATATTGTGGGTGTTGTAGCTATTACAGCAGTACAAGCAGGCAATCAGTAATGTTGAGGTTTAACTTGAAAGAAAAACAGCTTATAAAAGCTGTTACTTTCAAAGAATATATAACCTAATAAAAAGGAGGATTTTTTAATGAAAATTTTAGTTTTAAACTGTGGAAGTTCATCTTTAAAATATCAATTAATTGATATGGAAACAGAAGAGGTAATGGCAAAAGGATACTTAGAAAAAATAGGCCTAGATGATTCTTTCCTAACACATAATGTTAATGGAGAAAAACACAAGATAGAAAAGAAAATAAGTAATCATGAAGAAGGAATAAAATTAGTTATTGAACAACTTTTAGATAAAGATTATGGAGTAATTAAAGACCTAAGCGAAATAGACGGTGTAGGACATAGAGTAGTTCACGGAGGCGAAAAATTTAGCGGTTCAGTAGTTATAACAGACGAAGTAGAAGAAGCAATAAAAGAATGTATCCCACTTGCACCATTGCACAACCCAGCTGGAATTACTGGAATTGAAGCTTGCAAGAAAGCGATTCCTGGTGTACCAATGGTTGGAGTATTTGATACAGCATTTCATCAAACTCTACCAGAAAAAGCATATATGTATGCAATACCTTATGAATATTATGAAAAATACGGAATTCGTAAATATGGTTTCCATGGTACATCACATAGATTTGTGTCACAAAGAGTAGCAGAAATAATAGGAAAACCAATAGAAGATTTAAAAATAATTGCATGCCATCTTGGTCAAGGTGCTAGTTTATGTGCAATAAAAAATGGAAAATCTGTAGAAACAACAATGGGCTTAACACCACTTGCAGGAGTTCCAATGGGAAGTAGATCTGGAGATATTGATCCATCTATAGTAACATTCTTAATGAAGAATGAGAATTTAACTTGTGATGAAATGGACAATATTTTAAATAAAAAATCTGGTAAATTAGGTTTATCAGGAATAAGCATAGATGATAGAGATATTGAAGCAGCTGCAAAAGAAGGAAATAAAAGAGCAGAGCTTGCAATAGAAAACTTTACATACCAAGTAGCAGGATATATAGGAAAACTTGCTTGCCAAATGGGCGGTGTAGACGTTATTACATTTGCAGGTGGAGTTGGAGAAAATGGTATTGAAGCAAGAGAGCAAATTCTTTCTTACTTAGAATTTTTAGGCGTAAAATTAGATAAAGAAAGAAATAATTGCAGAGGCAAAGAAGTAGAAATTTCTACAGACGACTCAAAAATTAAAGTATATGTAGTTCCTACAAACGAGGAATTAATGATAGCAAGAGATACAAGAGATTTAATAAGTAAATAATCAAATAGGGTGTTAGCAAAATTTGAATTTTGGCAATCCTTTGACAGTGCAAAAATGTACTAATAGCAAAGTGGGCTTCTTTAAGTGTAACAAGAAAAAGGAAGCCCATTTTGTTAAATTGCAATAACAAAAATACAAAATTTAACTAAAAAGGGGAGTTTTAAAAAACTACTATTAATTATAGAAGACGGAGTAAAAGATGGAAAATATAAAGAAAAGGGATACAAATATAGAACTTTTAAGAATAGTAGCAATGCTTATGGTAACAATGATACATTGTGTTGATAATGGATTGATAATTAACAATACACCTAACTTAAGTATTTTTAATTATGTGTTAATTCATTTCGTACGTGCATTTGTAGGAATAGCAAATGGACTATTTATTCTTATCACAGGCTACTATCAAATAAATAGTAGATTTAAACTAAAAAAAATATTGGGCTTATGGGGAAAAACATTATTCTATTCGTGGTTAGTTTTATTTATATTAAAAGTAATGCATTATCCAACAAAAACACTTTTTTCAATATTTCCAATCACTACAGGTGCATATTGGTTTATAAGTGCATATATAGCATTATATTTTTTAACACCTATATTAAATATATTTTTAAACAAACTAAATAAAAATCAATTTAAATTTTTATTAGTCCTAATAGTGACTATGTTTAGCTTTTTTAAAATTATACTTATAACAGAAACCTTTAGTGGACTATTTATGACTGTTATAATGTTTTATATGATTGGAGCATATATTAGAAGATTTGTAGAAATAAAGTATAATCAAAAATATTTTATTAAATATTTATTAGTAACAATAATATTCACATGTGTAAATCTTATTGTTGCAGCGTTATCCAAAGTTCGTTTAAATACAACATTCCATAGTATAATTAGCACAATATATGGAAGATTTATGGACTTTGGAAATATATTATTAGTATTAATGACTGTTCTATTATTTTTGAAGTTTAGAACAATTGAAATAAAATCTAGTAAAATAAATAAAATTATTACTTTTTTAGCACCATCCATGTTATCAATATATATAATTCAGCAAAATACAAATTATAGTAGTTTGTGGAGGTACGACGGAGTTACAAATTACGGAAACTCATTTTTGATGGTACCATATATGTTTTTTATAGTAATTATAGTATTTTTAGTTTGCTTATTTATAGATTTACTTAGACGAGGCCTGTATTCACTTATAAAGAAAACAAAAATTGTATCTAGGTTGATAAAATGGTTAGATGCAAAAACATATAGTTTAAGTGAAAAAATAAACAATTATGTTGCATAAATGCGTAACCATAAAAGATTGTATAAAAAGGAGGGACACCATATGGAAGAACAAAATAAATCAAAAAAAGTTGGAATAATTATTGCAGTAATAATTATTATATTGCTAATTGCAGGAGGAGTAACATGGTATATTATTGCAAATATGGATAAAAACACACCAGATGAAGTACTTAATGAATATATTTCATACTTAAAAAATAAAGATTATGAAGGAATGTATACACTACTTTCAGAATCTACAAAGGCAAGAGTTGAAAAAAGCACATATTTAGATAGAAATAAAAACATTTATGAAGGAATTGAGGTAGCCAATATATCCATAAGTAATTTGAGCACAAATATAGATAAAAAAGCCTCAAATTATACAGCAACTTATACGATGTCTTTTGATACATTAGCTGGTGAAGTCTCGTATGATTATACAATGACATTTGACAGGCAAGAGGACAATAAATACTATATAAATTGGTATTCAAATTTAATATTTCCAGATTTAAAAGAAAACTATAAAGTTCGTGTATACTCAAACTCTGGAAGCAGAGGAAAAATACTAGATAGAAATGGTAATGTTTTAGCAGAGACAAATGAAAATGGTCAAAGAGTGTATCCGTATGGAGAAATTGCTGCCCATTTAGTAGGATATGTTAGAGGCATAAGTGCAGAAGAGCTTGCCGAGCACAAAGGAGAAGGATATACAGAAAGTAGTATAATTGGTAAAACTGGTTTAGAAGCTGCTCTTGAGGATAGACTAAGAGGCAAAAATGGAAGTGGAATTTATATAGTAGACCAAAATGAAGCTTCTTTAAAGACAATTGCAGAAACAAATATTGAAGATGGAGAAGATATAAAAACAACAATTGACATTGAATTGCAAAAGGAAATATATGATGAATATAATGGCGATAAAGCTCTTTCTGTTGCAATGAACCCTAAAACAGGCGAAGTACTAGCAATGGTTAGTCTGCCAAGTTTTGATTCAAACAAATTTATAACAGGTTTTACAGATGAGGAATGGAATAATCTTAGCTCAAATAAAGACACTCCAATGCTTGCAAGATACCAAAGCACATGGGTTCCCGGTTCTTCATTTAAACCAGTTACAGGTGCTATTGGAATAGATACAGATAGCTTTTCTGCAGGTGACAACTTTGGTTCAAGTGGTCTAAGTTGGCAAAAAGACAAGAGCTGGGGAGATTACAAAATAACTACTTTAACTACATATAGTGGTGCGGCAAACTTAAGAAATGCATTTATATATTCCGACAATATTTACTTTGCAAAAGCAGCACTAAAAATAGGAGAAGAAACATTTGCAAAGGAATTATTAAAAATAGGATTTAATAAATCACTTGACTTTCCAATACCTATGAGCAGTTCAGAATTTGCAGACAACAATGAATTTACATCCGAAGTACAGCTTGCCGACTCTGGTTATGGACAGGGCAAAATCTTGGTAAATCCTCTTCATATGGCTTCTGTATATTCTGCATTTGTTAATAATGGAGATATGATAAAACCTCGCATAGAATATAACAAAACAAATGAATATTGGATAAAAGATGCATTTTCAGAGGATACAGCAAAAACAATAAGAGATGACTTAGTTCAAGTAGTAGAAAACAGTGGAGGAACAGGTCATGCAGCTAAAATAAGTGGTGTAACACTTGCTGGAAAAACAGGAACAGCTGAACTAAAAGCATCAAAAGACGAGAGTGGGGAAGAGCTTGGCTGGTTTAATGCTTTTGTTGTAAGCGATACAGCAGATGAACAAATCTTAACTATTAACATGGTTGAAAATGTAGAAAATAAAGGAGGTAGCCATTATCTTCTACCAAAAGTCAAAAGAATAATACAAAGTTATTTGAAATAGTTAAAATGTACTGGTTGGGGACTTAGCTTTTTTGCGCAAATTATAGTTGGGTTTAGTAAATTTATATATTTTTAGTCGGAGTGCTTAAGGTGAGAACCGACAAGTTTACATTTATGAAAAGTGAGATATGTGATGTATGTTGTGAGAATTCATAATAAAGTATTTCGCACTTCTCAATTCCCATCTTTCATTTCGCACAATTCAGTTTGTACACAGCCAAAGGGCCGAAGACTAAAAATTAAAAATATATAATTTACAATTAAAGGAATAATTAAATCTACGCAAAAAAGCTAAGTCCCCAACCAGCACAAAAGCACTTTAATTTACATAAATACATATTATATAGAGAATAGATTATTTTATTCATATATATATATAAATGAAAGAAGGTGCTTTTGTGAAATTAGAGGGTAAAAAAGTAGGCTTTGTATTTACAGGATCTTTTTGTACATTTAAAAAAGTTATTGAAGAGTTAAAAAACATAAAAAAAGCTGGTGCTGATATTATTCCAATAATGTCATATAATGCTTATAATTTGGATACTAAATTTGGAACTGCCGAAGATTTTAGAAATGAGATAAAAGAAATTACTGGTAAAGATGAAATAATTCATACAATACAGGGAGCAGAGCCAATAGGTCCAAATAAGCTTACAGATATAATGGTAGTTGCTCCTTGTTCACGGAAATACTATAGCAAAACTTGCAAATTCTATAATAGATGGTCCTGGAACAATGTCAGTAAAGTCTCATTTAAGAAATAATAATCCTGTAGTTCTGGCTATTTCAACTAATGATGGATTATCTGGTAGTGCAGAAAATATAGGTAAATTGCTTAATAGAACTAATTATTTCTTTGTGCCATTTAAACAGGATAATCCAATAACGAAACCTCGTTCAATAGTTGCTGATTTTAAATATTTAGTTCCTACTATTGAAAAGGCTTTGGATAGAGAACAAATTGAACCAATATTATTGTGAATATGATTAGAAGTAACATAAGCACAATTAAAAATGCTAGTGTTTTACCTTGCAAACATGTATATTGTGAAAAGTATATTTGTATAAAATCAAATTATAACGAACAATAATCAGACTTTAAAACATAATAGGTAAAAAATTTAGTTAAGTCTGCTATATTGTTCGCTCTAATTTAAATTTGGTATTTTTCGCAATATTTTAATCCTTGGACTATTATTAAATCTATGTATTCAATGGATTTACATCTACAGCGTTTCGCACTTGTTCATTACTTACATGTGTATAAATCTCAGTAGTAGATATACTTTTATGTCCTAGGAGCTCTTGCAAAGCTCTAATATCTACTTGACCATATTGGTACATTAATGTAGCTGCAGTATGTCTTAATTTATGGGTAGAATATTTTGAAGCGTCTAGTCCAGCTTTTCTTAACTCTTTTTCTACAATATACTGAACAGTTCTATTACTAATTCTTTCTCGCCTCTTACTTAAAAATAATGCTTTATTCGAAGCTTTAAAATCGTTTTTTACACCTTCTTTTGGTCGTACCTCTATATAATTCTTTAGCGCTTTTATACAAGCATTATTTAAATAAATAGTACGCTCTTTATTCCCTTTACCAACAACATTCATTTTACAATCGTTAAAATCAATATCTTTTAAATTTATACTAACCAATTCTGATAAACGTAATCCACAATTAAGAAATAGGGTAAGAATAGCGAAGTCACGTTCTTTATTTTCATCGTTTTCATCATTTTTAGATACATCTAAGAGTTTTCTACTATCATCTAGTGACAAGTACTTTGGTAAACGTTTATCAAGTTTAGGTGTTTCTAGGTTTTGAGCAGGATTATCTTTTAAAATATTAGCTTTTTGGCTTAAATATGAAAAAAATATACGTATGGTGGAAATCTTTCTCGCTCTAGTTGCAGGTTTAGCATTTTTGTTTAGTGCTAAATAAGAAAGAAAAGAATGTATATCATCTAATTTAATTCTCTTTAATGTTTCTATGCTAAAATCTTTTATATATATTTTATTAAAGTCTGTTTCGTTAGTAAGCTTAAAATGTATTTTCATGTATTTTAAAAACATGTTTAAATCATAATTATATTCTTTAACTGAATTTGCAGATTTATTTAGTATAGTTATTGAATAGTCTAAAAATGAATTCACAAATTCAGGATTTTGATCTGGATTTATCATAAGTATTTCACCTCGCAATTTAATAATATATCAAAATATAGGAAAAATCAAGTTGTTTCTAGAGTTATTATATTGATTGGTTATAGGATAATGGTTTTATTTTTATGATCTGCCGAAATACTAATAAAATTTCATGCTTCACGCCACTAATTTGAAAAAGAATTTTTCATTATTATGTGTGTTTTCAATTAAAGACAAAAAGGAATGGATTTTATCCTGTAACATTGATTGCGTTAGAATGACTTTGTATGTTACTATTATATTAAATAACGGTTTAACAATAATTATAGTGTAGACAAAATTTTAGTTAGTGATGAAAAGTCAATTTTATAAGATACAATTTTATGAATATTCTGTAACGAAATTTAACTGCAATCGTCTTATATTTAAAGGAGGATAATTGGTTATGCAGGATATGGAGAAAATATATGAACAATATTTTGAAATAGTAAACAAATATTTATTCTGTTTAACTCATAATAGTGATGTCTCGGAAGAACTAACACAGGAAACTTTTTATAAAGCTGTACAAAAAATAGATTCTTATAGAGGTGAATGCAAAATATCAGTATGGCTATGCCAAATTGCTAAAAACCTTTGGTTTGATCAATGTAGAAAAAGCAAAAAAAGAATAAAAGCAGAAGAAATTGATTTAACAGATGCACAAATGCTAAATACATTGGAAGAACAAATCATTTCAAATGATGAAAAAGTTACATTATATAAAAAGATGCAGAAACTGGATGAAAAAACAAGGGAAGTAATTTATTTAAGAATAACAGGAGAATTAAGTTTTAAAGAGATTGGAACTATTTTGAATAAAACAGAAAATTGGGCAAGAGTTACATTTTATCGAGGAAAAAATAAATTAAAGGAGGTCGAATAATATGAATGAAAAAAGAGAATGTAAAGTTATTCAAGACTTACTACCAAACTATATAGAAAATTTAACAAGTAAAGAAACTAATAATTTTATACAGGAACATTTAAATGAATGTGATGAATGTAAAAAGGTACTTGAAAATATGAAAAAGGATTTGGAAGTAAATACAGTTAAAAGAGATGGGAGAGAAGTTAAATACATAAAAAAATATAATAATAGGTTAAAAATATTAAGAAATATTTTGCTCATAATTGTAATTGTATTTATATTAGTTATTGGAAGAAAGATGATTATTTTAACTAGTCTATCTAATAAAGCAAATAATACTCTAGATAAAATGAATTATTATACCAAAACAGAAACATATTCAGAAGGGGAGATGAGCATTTTAGAATCATATAATAAAGATGGCATTACATATGCAACAATGAATATGTATTCAGAAGAAGGAAGTAAAAAATTAACGTTTTACAAGTCATCAGAAGAAATAATAGCATTAGTTGACAATGGTTCGACAAAGTCAATAATTAACATGGGAGACATAGTTATTAATCCAATTTCGTTTACAGGTAATAATTTATTTGAAAATTTATTTATGGCCATAACTACAAGTGTTGATAAGATAAATTTAAATGGAAAAGAATGTTATCTAATTAGAGAAGATAATACAGAAAAATTTGTTGATATAAAAACAGGTTTGGCAATTAAAATGATTGATAATTCAAATAATAGAACTGTAGATTATAAATATGAGTTTGGAATTGTTAATGATTCGGATGTAGAAAAACCAGATACAACAGGTTATCAAAATGCTACATCTAATGATATTTAAAATAGGATTAAAGGTGGAAAAAAGACTGATTATTCAGCTTTTTTCCTATTTATTTCTAAATACATGTCTATTAACAATTTGTGTTGGTCTGCTTTAAGTTGTATTATTGCATATATAATGTATCCTATTAATATACTAATTAAAAAGCCAATTAGTGTATATAAAAATGTTTTTGTTAATATGTATGTTACTATTGATGTGGTCAATATTATTCCCACATATAAAATCATATTTATTATTTCTAGCATTTGTATATGTAAATAGTAATTATTTAAGTTTGAGTACATTTTTACACCCCTATTATATTAAAACATTAATTTTATATTTTGTCAATTTATTCTTATTCCTTGCCATGTTTACATAATTATGATATAATTAAATAGATATACATTCTAAAAGGGGGGGATATATATTTCAAGAAGAATTACAATTGATTTATATGAAGAAGAAATTGGATATATTTTAACTAGTCTTGAATTATTTGCTTTAAACTTAAATAGTATATGGGCAATAAAAAAAGATGAAGATGAACAAGATTTAAAATATACTGTTGTATTTCATTTATATGAACGATTATTAAGCATTAATTCAAATTTTGATAGTTATATAACACTTAAGATGAAGAAACCTAAAAAATTTACAAAAAAGGTATTGAATTTTTTTAAATAATATGTTATAAAATTAATAAACGATTTATTATATGGATAGGGGATTATATTATTTGAAGCCCTTTTAAAATATAATCTCTAATTGCGCAAAATCAAAGTTTTGCGCAATAAGGAGCAGGGGCAAAATATAAAACAACCATAAACCTTTACTTCTGTTATTTCAAGGCTTTTAGCTGTTCTATATATACTAATATTCATTTATATATCTTTATTTCTTTATTATATTTATATCATGAATCTTCAAAGTGCCTATTTTTCTATATTTGCCTTATTTTACGAACAACAAACTATATGCCCAAAAAATAAAAATGGCTTAAAATTGATTTTAGAAGGTTATTATTTTGTATGATTTTGGTTTGTAATATAGTCATTATAATAATTATAGAATTTATAAAATCTTCGTTAAAATCAAAATTTATATGATAAACGATTAATTTTTACAATTCAATAATCAAAATTGCTAAAAAACGATTTTGAACTTAATTAAACAATCATTTAATTAAAATATTATATAAATTCTATAAAAAATTACTGAATAACAAATGTTCGTTTTTTAATATTACAATGTTTGCATTATAAAATTATAATTTTTAAAATTCTAAACATTTATTAATTAAAATTTAAAATTTTTTATAATTTTCTATAAATATATTTTTAAATCTTAAAGTTTATTTTTTATATTTAAAAAAGTTTTTTATTTATAAATTTATTTTTTCTTAAATTAAAGATTGCACAAAATTTTATTTAATATATTTTCATAATTTTTATATATTTAAAAATGTGCTATCCCCCCTACTCTACCATTTTTTACTTAAAATAAAAAAGATTAGCTATATTTCAAACTAATCTATAAATTGTAAGTTGTCGTTATTTATTATATCTTTTATCTTCCCACCAATTAGGTACTAAATCTTTTAAATAAACTATTTTTCTTGTTTCATAATTCGTAATTATTTCCATATTCCTATTTTCATAATTTAATTGCATAAAAAATTCTCTACATGCTCCACATAGCATACCTCATTCCTTTGGGTTATAAATATTACTTTTAATTATTCATTATTTAGAAAATTCATTACTAAATCAATAATTACATCTTTTTCTTTTGGATTTG
>CALXND010000026.1 GCA_944389655.1 uncultured Clostridia bacterium
AGGTATTTTGGATAAATGCACTATTTTATATAAAAAATAGTTGGAGTTTTTTTCACCCCAACTAATATTATAGAACCCTAATTTTTTAATTATCGGCCAATAGTGAGGTTTTTGACTTTATGCTTAATCATTTATTCCCTCGTTATTGTTCCCCTGCCAAATTTCATTTACTATAACATAATTAACTGGAGGTATCTAATGTTACCATTTATTAATATATTTGGATTTGAAATAGCTACATATGGTTTAATCATATTTATCGGAATATTTATTGGTGCTATAGTTGCTATTTTCTATTTTAGCAAATTTTTTAAAATTTCAAAACAAGATGTATTATTTTGCATACTCTACGCAGTTATTGGTGTTGGTATTGGAGCTAAGCTACTATACATTTTAACTAATATACCATTTTTAATAGAAAATTATAACAATTTAGACTTATTTCAAACTTTCCTACAAATGCTAAAAGGCGGATTTGTATTTTATGGCGGTTTATTAGGTGGTATTTTGGGAGTTTTTATATATGCAAAACAATTCAAAATATCATTTAAAGAATTGTTATTAATTTTGTTACCAGTAGTTCCTTTAATTCACGCAATTGGAAGAATCGGTTGTTTATGTGCAGGATGTTGCTATGGGATGGAATACTCAGGATTTGGCTCTATTACCTTTCATAATTCGCCATTAGCTCCAAATAATGTTCCTCTTTTTCCTATGCAAATTGTAGAATCAATATGCAATTTTATTATATTTATAATAATTTTCATAACTTACAAAAATTTTTTAGGGACATATAAAACTCTTGCACTTTATTTAATCTTATACAGTATAGTTAGATTTATTTTAGAATTTTTCAGAGGAGATTTAATACGCGGTATATATTTTAGTTTATCTACTTCTCAATGGATAAGCATAATTCTATTCATAGTAGGAACTTGTATTTTTTTGCATAAATCTAAAGAATAGTGCAATTGGGGACAGACCCCTTTTGCACTTTTAGTATACATCACTTTTTGAAAAATAATATAAAAAATTAAAAAGTGCAAAAGGGGTCTGTCCCCAATTGCACTATTCTTTATTACTCATTTCCTCTAAATCTATAAGCGCTTGCCATCTTCTATCTACTTCTTTTTGGAACTCCTCTATCATCCATTCATTTCCTGTTTTAAACATATGTTTAAAACGTTTTTGTGGCTTCAAAAATTCTTCTATTGGAAGCTTTTTGGCTGGCTTATATGTTATTTTATATTTTCCATTTTCTACTTCGTATAATGGCCAATAGCATGTTTCAACAGCTAGTTTATTAATTTGCATTAAGTCTTCTGTTGGGTAGCCCCAGCCTCTTGGACATGGTGCTAATACATTTAGGAATGTTGGTCCTTCTGTATATATTGCTTTTTCTGCTTTTTCGTATAAGTCTTTAAAGTTCATATATGCAGCTGTTTGCGCAACATATGGCAAATGATGTGCTTCCATAATTTCTGTTAAGTCTTTTCTAGATTGCATTTTTCCTGGAATTACACTTCCTGCTGGACTTGTTGTCGTATCTGCAAATTTTGGTGTTGCTGATGAACGTTGGATACCTGTATTCATATATGCTCCATTGTCATAGCACACATATGTCATATCGTGACCTCTTTCCATTGCTCCTGATAAGCTTTGAAGCCCTATATCATATGTTCCTCCATCTCCACCAAATGTAATGAATTTTGTGTGAACGTCTTCTGGTAATTTTCCTTGTTTTTTCATTGATTTATATGCTGCTTCTACTCCTGAGCATGTTGCGGCAGCACACTCAAATGCTGTATGAATATATGACTCTGTCCATGCTGTGTATGGATATATAAAGCTTGATACTTCCATACAGCCTGTTGCATTAGCAATTACAGCATGGTCTTCTGGTTTTAATGCTCTTAATATCATTCTAGTAACTGGTGGTGCTCCACAGCCTGCACACATTCTATGGCCTGATGTGAATCTAGATTTTCTCTCAGCTACTATTTCTTTCATATTATATGCCATTTTTTATATCCTCCTTTTTATTTAGAATTCATTCGCTATTGCGTAAAATTTGCACCTGTAGTCATCGCAAGTAATAATTGTACATAAATTTTTTTCTTATTTTCTAAGTCCAAGATATCTATATGGATTTTCTATTTTTTCTTTTTTGCTATCTTCTAGTAAGTCGTTAAACACAGATGCTATTTCTTTTGTGGTTGTATCTCTTCCACCAATGCCATAAATATAACTTGTTGTTGGCACTTTTACTCCATTTACTTGCATTCCTGATGTAACATCAGTAAATAATGCTCCTCCTGCTCTATTTACTGAGTCCGCTTTATCTAAAACAGCAACTGCTTTTAAGTGAGATAATGCTTTTGCAATTTCTTCTGCTGGGAATGGTCTAAATACACGTACTTTTAATAGTCCGGCTTTTATGCCTTTTTCTCTTAAAGAGTCTACAACCTCTTTTGTTGTTCCAGCTGTAGAATTCATACATACTATTGCAACTTCTGCATCTTCTAATTTATATTCTTCTATTAAGCCGTATTTTCTTCCTGTTAATTTTTCAAAATCTTTTGCCACATCAAGAATTACCTGTTTTGCATTTCTCATAGCTTCTGCTTGTTGGTACTTATGCTCAAATAAGAAAGATTGTAAATCCATTGGTCCCATAGCAACTGGCTCTTTTTCATTTAGCAAATAATGTTTTGGATGATATTCTCCAACAAATTCTTTTACTTTCTCATCTTCTAATAATTCTATGTTTTCAATAGAATGTGATGTAATAAACCCATCTTGGCATACCATAAGTGGAAGTAATACTTTCTCATTTTCTGAAATTCTATGAGCCATTAACAAATTATCATATGCTTCTTGGTTTGTTTCAGAAAATAGCATAATCCAACCACTATCACGTACTCCCATTGCGTCAGAATGGTCATTATGAATATTTAGTGGTCCTGAAACTGCTCTATTTACCAATGACATTACTATTGGAAGTCTCATTCCTGATGCTATATATACCATCTCCCACATTAGAGATAATCCATTTGCAGAGGTAGCTGTCATAGCTCTTGCTCCTGCTGCTTCCGCTCCAATGCAAGCACTCATTGCACTGTGTTCACTTTCAACCGCAACAAATTCGGTATCTACCATACCATTATCCACAAAAGTAGAAAAATATTGTGGAATCTCTGTTGAAGGTGTTATAGGAAACGCGGCTACAACATCTGGATTAATTTGTTTCATAGCTGTTGCAGCTGCTTCGTTTCCACTTAAACGTTCTCTTATACTCATTTTATCCTCTCTTTCCTGCGCAAAAGGGGACTTATATTTTTTGCACAAATACTATTTAGTTTTTTCATAAAATTTGTAATTACCCTTGCGCAAAACAAGATAAGTCCCCTTTTGCGCAATCTATATTTGTTCTTTTGATATTTTGATTAATTGGAAAAAGAAACAAGTATTACTAGGCAAAATTTAGTTGAAAACCTCATGCATACTGTGTGTACGTCGAATATTTTTATCTAAATTTTAACAACGTAAGACGTAGTTTATTTTTTCAATTAATTATTCTTCGCCCTCTGTCTTCATAATAATAGCTCCAAAAGGACATACTTTACTACATACTCCACATCCTTTGCAATAATCGTAATTAAAGTCTGTTCTTTTTTTATCTTTTCCTACTGGTATTGCATCTTCTGGGCAAACTGGAAAACACAATCCACATTGAATACATTTTTCTGGAATATATACTGGTTTAACACTTCTCCAGTCTCCTGTTTTAAACTCTTTTGCATTACCAGCATCATATATTTCTCCGCCAATAGTCATATCACATGCTGGTGTGTTTTTATCTATATTCATATTATCGCTCCTTTCTATTTTCGTATTTTTATTCTCAATTATTTATCTTTTATAAATCACTTTCAAACTAATATTTCCTCTTTAGCTCGCTCTCGGTAAAATTAGCATTTTCTTTAAACTTCTATTTATTTTTAGTCTACTTCTTTTACCTCTTTTAGCGCCATTTCCAACGCTTTCATGTTTCCGTCAATAACCTCTGGTTTCTTTGAAAATTTGTGCTTGAATGAACCTTCCATGTCTTTTATAAAATCTTCTTCATTCATAATTCCACTTACTTTTATAATTGCTGCAAGCATTGGCGTATTTGGAAAATACTTGCCTAATGTTTCCATAGAAACCTTTCTTGCATCTATTGTATATATTTTTCCTTTATAACCTTTTAGTAATTTTTTTAACTCTTCTCCAGCCTTAGTTGTGTTTATTACAATTGCTCCCTCTTCTTTTAAACCTGCTGTAACATCTACACTTTCTAGTAATGTATCATCTACTACTACCACATAATCTGGTTCATAAATGTTACTGTGAATTCTAATTGGAGTATCGCTTATTCTGTTATATGCAGTTATTGGTGCCCCCATTCTTTCTGGACCATATTCTGGAAATCCTTGAATATATTTCCCTGTGTTAAACGCAGCATCTGCTAATAATAGAGAAGCTGTTTTTGCACCTTGACCGCCTCTTCCATGCCATCTAATTTCTATCATGTTACTCATTATCAAAACCTCCTTATCTTTTGATACTTTAAAGTATATAACTTTATGCCATGCTGTGTCAATAAGTTTGACCTTTTATATCAAATAAGTACATATTTTTTTAGTGAGCCCTAAAACACAGTCGCACCAATTGAAACAAAGCTTTTTGCGCAAATGGGGTCTGACCCCAATTGCGCAATTTCGCAATTTTATTTTTTCTTTGTTGGTATTCTTATTACTACTTCTGTGCCTTCTCCCACTTTGCTTTTTATATCTATGCTTCCTTTGTTTCTGTCTAGTATTTCTTTTGCAATTGAAAGTCCAAGTCCTGTTCCTCCTAGTTCTCTACTTCTTGCTTTATCTACTCTATAAAATCTTTCAAATATTCTGTCTAGATCTTCTTCTGGTATTCCTATTCCGTTATCTATTACTTTTATATATGCATCATTATATACAAAGCCAACATATACTTTTATAATGCCACTGTCTGGTGTGTATTTTATTGCATTAGATAGTATATTTAATACTACTCTTTCTATTCCGTCCTTATCTGCATATACTGGCGGAACACTTGCTGTTACAAAGCATTCTACATTATGGTGCTTTTTTTCTATTTCAAATCTTAGTTTTTCTTGACATTTTTTTACTAGTTCGCCTAAGTCAAAGCTTTGTATTTCTGTAATTATTTTTTTGTTGTCATACCTTGATAGTGTAAGTAAATCGGTTACTAGTCTTGCCATACGTTTTGCTTCTGATGATATTACTGTTAAAAACTTGGTTTCTGTTTCTGAATCGAATTCCCCTTCTAGCAATGTGTCTGCATACCCCATTATAGATGTGATTGGCGTTTTTAATTCATGTGATACGTCTGCCACAAATTCTTTTCGCATATTATCTAGTTTTACATGTTCTGTTATGTCTTGTATTAGTGTTATTACTCCTGCTGGCCTATCATTTTCATCTTGAAATGGTGCAAAAAATATGTTTACGTATTTTTCTCCTACATATTTTCTTTGCTCTGATGATGTCCAATTTTCTAGGTATACTATTTTTTCTATGTTTATATCTATATTTAATTTTTTAAAAATCTTACCAAATGTATTTTCTTTTTCTCCAATTTCTAAAAGCTCTCTGGCAGCTGGGTTTATATGAATTATTTCCCCTTCCATATCAAATGCAATAATTCCATCTGTCATATGTAAGAGTATTGTTTCTATTTGCTTCTTTTGTCTGTTAACCTCATTTAATTTTTGCTGTAATTCATTTGTCATAATGCTAAATGCATTCTCTAAATCGCTTACCTCTCCGCATATTTTGCATTTTTTTATCTAGCTCTATCTTTTCTCCAGCCGCTACCTTCTCTGCACTTTTTATTAATTTTTTCATTGGCGATACTAAAGCCTTTATTACAAATATTCCAATTAAAATAGATATTATTGTATAAAATATTATTGATACTATAATAATAATTTTGTTTTGGTTCAATTGGTTATTTATACTATTTATTAGTTGTTCGTTATCTTGCACAATTCCTACATTTTCCATTTGATTTAACATAAAAAAATAACTTACCCCTAGACCAAGTATTATTATTATTCCTATAAAAAAGTATATTACTACAATTTTTATATTAATATTTCTTTTCATCATTTATATTAAATGGTCAGCAGCTATAAACTGCTAACCATCTTCTTCCTCCTTCTCTCTAGAAGATATATAATATCCAACTCCTCTTTTTGTAATTAAAATTTTAGGGCTTGACGTATCTTGTTCTATTTTTTCTCTTATTCTTCTTATTGTAACGTCTACTGTTCTAATATCTCCATAATATTCATATCCCCATACCTTTTCAAGTAATGTTTCTCTTGTTACTACTTGTCCAGGCTGATTGGCTAGATATTTTAATACTTCAAATTCTCTTATAGTTAAATCTATTTTTTTATTTCTTACTTTTGCTTCATATTTATTTAAATCCAAATATAAATCTCCAACTTCAATGAATTGAGGTTTTATTTTTTTAGGTATTACTATATCTTTATTAATTAACTCTCCTTTTCTTAAATTTGCTTTCACTCTTGCTGCTACTTCCCTAACACTGAAAGGTTTTGTTATATAGTCATCTGCTCCTAGCTCTAATCCAATAATTTTATCTATTTCGTCTCCCTTGGCTGATATCATAATTATTGGAACATTCATGATATTTTTTATTTTTTTACAGACTGCTAAGCCATCCATCTTAGGTAACATTACATCTAGCAAAATCAAATCAGGTTTTTTCTCAATAGCTAGTTCTACAGCTTTTTCTCCATCATATGCTTCAATAAATTCATATCCATCTCTAGCTAAATTATATATAAGCAAATCTACTATTGGTTTCTCATCATCTACTATTAATATTTTTTTTCTTGTATCTTCAAGATTATTTTCTTCCACAAAAAATTCACCTTTCCTCTTATTTGTATATATTTATATCATAAAAAGCTAAAATATACAAGAGTTAATTTATCTTTCTTCTTCTTTATCTTTTTCTGCCTCATGTTCCTTTACTTCTATGTTTCCTTTATTGTCTATTGTCAAATCTTTTTCTGCAAATCCCATTACTTTCTCTGCTAATTTATTTATTTCCTTTATAGCATTTATCTTTGTGATTTTATCTGTTTTTAAATCTGTAACTAATTTCTCATAATCTCCTATTTGAATTATTAAATCTGCTATTTCTTTTGGTATATGGTTCTTTTCTCCTATACCAAAAGGTAACGCGTTTCCACTAGATAGCATCTCATCACCAGCTTTTATAGTTGCGTAATATTTACCATCGCCATTCTCAAAATTGTATTTAAGCGTTATATCGTTTCTTGTTAAACCTTTTAAGTTTGCTACCTTATCTTTAATTGTATTAAAATTCAATGTTTCTACATTGCCTACAATTTCAATAAGCATATCATCTGTTAAATTCATAACCTCTTGTTCATTTAAGCTTTTAATCTGTTTTTCACACTTTTGCAATAATTCTTCCGTATCTGTCCTTAATCCTACACCTTCAATTTCTTCATTTCCAATTTTTTCAGCCAAAGTAGTTAGATTTTCTTTATTGTTATTTATTGCATGGCCTACTGCTGAAATCGAGCCTAAACCTATTCCTGCTCCAAGTAAAATAGCTGCAATTCTTAATTTTAATTTTTTTCGCCTTTTTGCAAGCATTTTCGCCTTCTTAGCAGACCCTTGTTTTACTACATATTTTTCAGGGAATTGCACTATTTTATTATCTCTATTATTAATCTGTTTCCTTTTATTCTGCTCTTGTCTTATACTTTGACTTCTTCTAAATTCTTCTGCTTCTCTATTTCCCATAAATATTTCCCCCTTTTGTTTATCTTATCCTTCTATAAATTATTCCTTATCAATTCTAATACAAAATACATTTTTACAATCTTTATGTTCATTACTATTATATATTTTTCTAATCTTTTGTCAAGACACATGTTTCTTTAAAACGAGTCTTCTTTGAAGACAAGTGCAAATTAGAGAAACGTTCAAATTTAAAAATATTTAATTTTTTAAATCTGATTATATCGTTTTAAGGCAACAAGCGACAAAAAAGTTTGAAAAATATACATTTAATTATTCTTTTAAAGAATTGCATGAACAGAGTACGAAAAATATGATTTCTTTTATCAATAACTAGTTACAAAACTATGTCTCAAATGTTTTTGATACGTATAACAGCAAAAATCCAGCTCTAAAGCTGGACTCTTGCTTACCCCTTCATCTTAATTAGCTTCCTATATATAGCTATTCTAAGGCGCTTTAGTTTTTTAATTAAAACTTCCCTTCCTTTATTAAGCTGATTTAGCCATACCATAAGAATAAATGGGTACATCAGTATTGCAGCCAAAAAAATGGCTGTTTTAACCAGAAAATTCTGGTTTGCAAAATTTCTTACTACATCATCCTCTGACATGTAGAATTGTTCATTTCTTAACTCTTGGTTTTGAATAAACTCTTCTGTGTCATCAGCATTCTGCTCAATATAAAATTCAGCATTGTCCCGAAGGACTAGCATTTGCAATGATGTAGCAACAATTTTGTTGCAATAAAACACTACCACCAGTGTTCCTATTGCTAGCATAAAGAGTGTCAAAATATTGACTACGAGTCGTATAAGTTTTCCCATAAGAAGTCTCTCCCTTCAAAAATTTTTATACAATTATTATAGCATAGATTTTACATAAAATCAATTTTTAATTCATTATTTATAATTCACAGCTATAGTAAATTTTATCTATAAGCGAGAGTTAACAGATAATTGCCTGTGGATTGTAATAGCATTATGCTAGGTTTTTACTTCCACACTATACACTCCGCCATTTGGATTAAGCAGTACAGTATTATTTTCCAATTGATTTCCATCTACAAAAACTTCCTGCTTTTCCAATTTGTTATTCTCCACTTTTATGTTATATATGCTGTTTCCAAATTTGTACCTTATTTTATACTCTTTCCAGTCTGATGGAATATTTGGCTCTATTTTTAAAGTATTACCTTGTATTTTTACACCTAATATATATTTAATCCCTGATTCGTACATCCAACTACTAGAACCTGTATACCAAGTCCAGCCTCCTCTTCCTGCTAAATTTCCACCATATATATCTGCTGCTACAACATATGGCTCTACCTTATATCTGTTTGCTTGTTCCTTTGATTTTGAATGTTCAATTGGATTTATCATCCTAAAATATTCAGTAGCTTTATCTCCAAAGCCAAGCATTGCCTCTGCACAAATTGCCCATATTGCTCCATGAGTGTATTGCCCACCATTTTCTCTTGTTCCTGGTATATATGCTTTTATATATCCTGGCTCTAGCTTGCTTTTTTCAAATGGTGGGTCTAAAAGCTTTATAATTCCTGCTTCTTTATCTACCAAATGATTTTCTAATGAATTCATCGAAATATATTTTTTGTCGTTATCTCCTGCTCCAGAAATTGTTGCCCAACTTTGTGCAATACTATCTATTCTGCATTCTTCGTTTTGTATACTTCCAAGCATATTTCCATTGTCCATAAACGCTCTTCTATACCAACGTCCATCCCATGCTTTTGTATTTAATGCTCTTTTTAAGTTCTCCATTATTTTTCTATATCTATTAGCTCTTTCTTTGGCTTTATTCTCTTTTTGCTCTATCACTCCTTGCAATTTATACTCTTGCTTTTTTAGTTGCAATTCATTTTCCTTATTTTGTGTTAATGAATCCTCGATACTTGCTCTATTTTCTTCTAGATTTTTTATTTTTTCTATAGTTCCACTTTGTTCCATACCAATATTATCTTTATTTGTTAAATCATTAGGCTCATTGCTATTATTCTTGTTAGGTGTAGCTTCTGTTGCTATATCATTTGCATAGCCCTCTTTTTCATTTTCTAGCTTTTCTCCATATTCTTCGCATATTTTACTAAACATTTCTAGCACCTTATATTGGAAAAATCCAAGCCATACACTTTCTCCTTTTCCTTTATTTCCAACTGTGCTAAATCCATCATTCCAGTCTCCAGAACCTATTAGTGGCAAGCCGTTCTCTCCAAATTTTAGCGACCTTTCTATTGCTCTTATACAGTGCATATATATACTCTCTTTTTGATTAGATGGTAGATACAAGTCATATCTTTCATCTACACCCTCTTCTAAAACTGGTCCTTGTACATATTCTGTTTCCTCTTTTAGTATGCTACTATCTCCTATAGACTCTATATATTCTGCTACCATATATGGAAGCCAAAGTAAATCATCAGAAAACCTTGTTCGTATACCTCTCGATGTTTCTTCATGCCACCAGTGCTCTACATCTCCTTCTATAAATTGATGCTTACTATGTTTAATTATTTGTTTTTTTAATATTTCACTTGATATATATTTTAATCCGATGCAGTCCTGTAACTGATCTCTAAACCCATATGCTCCACCAGATTGGTAGTATCCGCTTCTTGCCAGCATTCTAGAGCACAAAGTTTGGTATAGGAGCCATCCATTTAGCATAATATTCATGGATTCTACTGGAGTTTCTACTTTAATCTTTCCAAGTAAGTCCTTCCAATATCTTTTTGTGTTTTCGTATTCATTTATTGCATTATTTATATTTGTGTACTTATATGCAGTATCTTTTATGTTTAAGCTATTTTCGTCTGCGCCTAATATAATTATTATGTTTTTCTCTTCAAAAGCCTCTAAACTAATTCTTATTTCTATTGCAATGGATTCATCTTTACCAAGTGAATTTTCTCTATCTAATTCTAATTTTCTAACTCCTTCTGGATTTTTTACTGTTCCACTTCCTATAAACGAATCCTTGCTACCTGTATAAGAAGCTATTTTTTCGCTAGCTGACACATACGCAATTGTTCTTTTCTCTAAAGGTTTTGAATCATTTTGCAATGTTATTAAATTTAAGCTCTCATTATATTTTAAATCTATATATCCATTTGATTTTGTTTCGTCTTCATCTAACACTGGTTTTATATAATATACTAATTTTAATTCCCTTCTCTTCGCTCTTTTATTTGCCAAATGCAATATATTTACTTTTACGCTTTCTTCTTTTGGCACATATATTTTTAGTTTTTGTACTATTTCATTATTAGTATGATAAAACTTGCTATAGCCAAATCCATATGTTACATAGTAATCATTATCATCTGGAGATGGATTTACACCTAATGACCATACTTTCTGACTTTCTAAGTCTTCTAAATATATAGCCTCTGACGGCACATCTGTTATTTGGTCATTATTCCAAGCGGTTATCCTATTTAGCCTAGAATTTTTATACCAAGTATAACCACCCATTCCTTCTGTAACTACTGTTCCAAATTTTTCATTTGCCATAATATTTGACCATACTGTAGGAAGCTTCTCATCCTTGTTTATTCTTAAAATATATTCTGTCCCGTCATTTGAAAAACCGCCATATTCATTAAAATACTTTAATTTTTCTCCTTTGAGTGGTCCTCTTAATTTTTCTTCTTGCAAGCTTAAATTTTTATTAGCTTCAAATCCGGTTTCTTTGAGCTTTTCTTTATACTCGTCTTCATAGTCTTTTATTTGCCTTGCTATATTTCCTAAATGTGCATTAACTAATAAATTTGCTCTATATTCTAACATTCTTTTAGCTTCTTTATCTAAATTACTTAATACAAATATTCCTCCTTGAATATTTTGCATATATGCTAGCCCTCTATCTAGTATTGCATTTTGTATTTCTTCTTGCAAATAGTTATCATATGTTTTCTTTTCTTCGTTTAATATTACCAAGTCTATTTTAATGTTTTTCACTCTAAAATATTCATAAGCTTTTAAAACATCCCTTATAACTGCCATATCGCTTATATCTTTTATTTTTATAAGCAGAATTGGTAAGTCACCAGATATTCCAAATTTCCACAGCTCGGAAATTTGTGCTTCGTCTGGAATTTTTCCTTTGTACATTAGTAATTTTAAAGGATTTTGATATATTAAATATCTTAGCATTTTTTGGTAACTCTCTATGCTTACCGCTTTTATGCCTAAATACATTGTTTCTGCTTCTACCTTTGCTTTAGCAAGCTTTAAATTTCTTAATATTTTCTCGTTATTCATATTTTCCTTAATTAGCTCAAGTGCTTCTGCTTTGCTGTTTGCAACACCTATAATCAAATTTAAAGCTACTGTTTCGCTTGAAAGTATGTTTACAGTTTTTCTCATTGCTATTATTGGATCTGTTGTCATCTGAGTTTTTCTACTAAGTGGAATTGATTTCTCTACCGCTTCTGGAAGCTCTACATTTTGCCTACCATATACTTTTTCTTTTTCTAATTCATATTCTAAATCTCCCACTGTTTCATTTTCTGTATATAAATTAACCGCCATGTATATATCGTTTTGTTTAGTATCTCTTGCTTTTCGTCTTGCAATTATTGAGCTAGTTTCTTCATCATATTCAAATGTTAAAAACAGATTATTAAATGCCTTATGGGAATAATCTTGTTCTAGTGATGAAAGTATTGGCTCTAAAACAGATGTAATTTCTATTGTTTCTTCAAAATTACCAAGATTTTTTAATTCTACTCTTCTTATTTCCACTGGGCTATTTGGCATTACGGTAATTTTTGTAGTAGTTTCTATGCTACCATCTTGACGTATGAATTTGCTCATATCTGGCGAAAATTGTACTGTGTACTTATCTGCATTAGATAAATATTTCATTTGTCCAGATGTCCATATTCTTTTTGTATTTATATTTTTTAAGTAAAAATGTATTCCTTCTTGGAGTTCGTCTGTTTTTTTAAATCTATTTATTGCTATGTCTTTGTATTTACTATATCCATCTCCTTTTTGGTCAATTACAACTGTATAACTTTCGTTTGATATAACATTTATGTTATTTAGTTTGTCATAGGCTTTAGTATATTCTCTAACTCTATATGTTTCGTAATCAACATTTTTTATTTTTTCCACCTTTTCTTTTTGCTCTTTTGTAATTATTACATTCTCTGGCATTCTTTCCTCTAATAGTATATTTACTGCTTGCATTTCTGGGTTTTGCATAAATCTTTTTTGTAATATATTAGAATTAAACAAATTGTCTATGGAAAGAAGTATAAGTCCTTGATGATGTGCCATATATGTTTTTACTACTGCTTTTTTTTCATTTTTTCTTAATCTACTTAATGTATAATCTATTGATTCGTAAAAGCCATATTTGTCTAGCATTCCCTCTGCTTCCATAAATTTTAAGTTTTCCACTGTTTCTTTTGGGAAGTCGTTTATGGCAAGAAGTGCTCCATAGGCTGAAACTACAAGCTCATCTGCAAGACCTCTCTTTAGCCCAAGCCATGGTATTCCAAATGCCTTATATTGATAGTTATTGTTTAAATCTCTTAAATTGAATGCCGCTTCTGAAATTCCAAATGGAATATTTAGCTTTTTTGCATATTCCATCTGAGACATTATTGCAAATAGGCTTGATTCATCTATTATGCTCCCTGGATATTTGGGTATATTTATATTAGGCATTAAATATTCAAATGCTGTACCTGACCACGAAATTAGCCCTTTATATCTATTTAAGATTGTTAGAGTTCTACTTAGATTGTACCAGTGTTTTTCTGGAATATCTTTTTTGGCAATTGCAACCAAACTTGCTTGTCTTGCCTCTGATGCAAGCAGGTCATAATACGATGGTGTTAAAGCTCCTTCCTCTACATTATATCCTATCGAAAATATTCTGTTTTCTTTGCTATACAAATGGCTAAAATCAGTTTTTTGTATTATATTATCTATTATGTTTATCATTATTTCTATTTTGCTTTTTAGTTCTTCATTTATTTGTATATTATTTTCTGCTATTGAAATTTTATTGTTTGTATCTTTTCCACTTATTTGCACTTTAGTTTTACTGTTATTCACATTTTCTTCATCTTTGCTTAAATTATATCTTCCGTTTTCCACATTTTGCTCACTTACCTGTGGATTTCTATCTAAAATATTTGCTAAAAACTGTTTTAGTGTATATAAATATCCTACAAAATTGCCACTATCTACTGTGGAAACATATTTAGGGTTTAATGGCTCTAACGTTTGAATATTGTACCAATTATATAAATGTCCATTCCATTTTTGCAGTTTTTCTACAGTCTCTATCATTTTGTATAATAATTGGATAGTATTTTCTAAGTTTTCAAACCCTAAATCAAAGCTAGCAGTAACAGAAAGGAGCCCCAGTCCAATGTTTGTAGGAGATGTTCTGTATACAACCTGCTCTTTTCTGTCTTCTTGATAGTTATCTGGTGGTAAAAAGTTAGATTTTTTTGTAATGTTCTCTTTAAAAAATTTCCATGTTCTCCTTCCAATTTCTAATACATACTCTTGTTCTTCTTTTGTTAATTCTTCTATAGGTTTTATTTTTTCTTGTTTTTTACTTATATAATTCATTACGCTAGGAGCAACAATCCATAAAATGCCTAGCAAACTTAATGCTATGTTTTTATATCCCAATATTAATACTATTATGCCTAATATTAGGTTTGGCAACATGTTTGTATAGTATGAGATTAACCCTGTTTTGTTTTGTGCTTCCGCTTCTTCTGCGGTTGTCCATTCAAGCAAATGTTTTTTGCTTTTACACATTCTATATATGCTCTTTATAATTGATGTGAACATTGTATATGCTTTATCTGGAAGTAGCCCTAATTCTAATATTCCTTTTATTATACTTAGTTTTATTCCAGAAACCGATTTATAAAAAGTTTTTTGGAAGGTTTCTCCATCTTTTTTATATATTATTCTATTTGCAATTTCTATTATATATGGTGCAAGAATTGCTAAAAGCAAAACTATCACAATTGGCCATATTTTTATTACTTTATTTAACCATAAAATAATAGCAAATATACCGCAAATTATTACGCTAGGAGTAACAAGGTGTTTTTTTAAGTTATCTGCAATTTTATATTTTGATAATAAGTTTAGAGGATTTTTCTTTTCTTTGCCTTTCCTATCTTTTATATTTTTCTTAAGCCATCTAAGTATTTGTACATCTCCTCTTGTCCATCTGCTTTGCCTTGTTTTGTAGCTCATATATGATGTTGGGTATCCGTCCATTAGCATTATATCCGATGCAAGTCCACACCTTAAATACGAGCCTTCTAGCAAGTCATGGCTTAATACTGTGTTTTCTGGTATTTCGTTTTTTAGCACTTTTGAAAATACTTTTACATCATAAATCCCTTTCCCTGTAAAAATTCCTTCTTCAAAATTATCTTGGTATATATCTGATATTGCATTTGTGTATGCATCTGTACCTGGCAATCCAGCATACATTTTTGTAAATTTGCTAACTATAGCAGAGTCTAGGTTAACTCCTATTCGTGGTTGCATTATGGCATGGCCTTTTACAACTATTCCGTCTTTTATTTCTGGTCTGTTTAAAATATGTGCCATTGCTCCCACTAGCTCAAGTCCTGTGTTTAGCACTAATTCTGTGTCAGCATCTAATGTTATTACATATTTTATATTTGGTAGTTTTGATAAATCTATTGTATTTATTCTAAATGGATTTGGCTCATTTTTTAAAATGTATTCATTAAACTGGTTTAAAAGTCCTCTTTTTCGTTCCCAGCCTAGGTAACATTCTTCTTTGTCGTTCCATTCTCTTCTTCGATAGATAAAATGAAATTTGGGAAAAGTTTTATCTGGATATTTTTCATTTAGTTTTTTTACTAGCTGTAAGCCTATTCTAGATATATCTTCGTCAAAGTCTTCATCTTTTTTTGTGCTTGCTGTTACATCTCCAAGTAATGCAAAATACATATTTTCGCTTTTGTTTGCTATATAATAAACCTCTAACTTTTTAAACATTTCTTTTAGCTTTTCTGGTTTGCTTATAATGGTTGGTATTACTACAAATGTTGCATATTCTTTTGTAACCCCACTTTGAAAATCTAGTTTTGGTATTTGTTTTGGTTTTATTACTTTGCTAAGCACATACTGTGCTATTTGTTTAAATATTTCTTCTACTGGAATATATATTAGTATAATTGTTAAAATTCCTAATGTATAGCTATTTGTTTGAAAGAAAATTACTGTACCTAGAAGGGCTGAGATTAATAAGCTTATTAATACTTTTATAATTATAAATGTACGTATTTTTTGCGTGTTTGTTTTGGTTTTTATTTTTTTACCTAGTATTTTTTCTAGAAGCTCGTGTTTTCCTTCATCTATTAAATAATAACCAACATGTGCCTTTTTATTTTTTTCACCTTCTACATTTTCTTTGTATGGCAATGTGGGTTCGTTTTCACTTTGCTTGCCCTCTTCCTGCATACTAGTTTTTACATTCTTTATATCTTCTGTTCCTATATTATTATATATAATTGTACCCTTTTCTTTTTTTAGCTCATCACTTTCTGCATGGTTAAATTCTCCATCATTTTGCTGTGCAAGTTCTAAACATTTTTTTGCAATATATATTTCGGATATTTTTGTTTTTTTAGATATTTCTTCAATTACATTTCTATAATATATTTTTGTTTTGTAATCCATTTTTTCATACGTGTTTGCTGGGTCTTTTTTTAGTATGTCGTCAACTTGATTTATGCTTTCAAAAATATCTGTAAAGTTTATTCTCTGTATTGCTTTTATACTGGTAATAGCATTTCCTATAGATACTTTTTTTACTGCTATATCGAAGTGCTCCTTTTTTATAACATCCGATATATCCACTCCCATCTTGCTTACCTGTTCTTCTAAGATATTTAAAAAAGGATACGCTTTTTTGCCAAATTGCCTTAATTTAAATGACATGTATTCTATGAATGGATATTTCATTTCTCCATATTCTTTTACTTTTTCTTTGTACTCGTTTAGTTTGTTAAATTTTAGTTCGTCCTTTTCTTTATTTTCTACTAGTCTTTCTATAATGTTTTCTACTTTGTATTTTTGCACTTGGGCAGAGTAAATTCTTTCGCATATTTCTCTAATATTTTCAATTAGTGAAATTTGTAGAAAAGTTCCTATGTTCCATATTTCATTCATACTTAGTTTTTTCTTTTCTTGGTAGCTACGTAGCAAGTCTTTTAGAATTTTTCCATCTATTTTGCTATCTGTATATGTTACTATTTCGTTTGCTAATACGTATATTCTTGCAAATCCATAATTGGCTTCGTTTGCAATTCCTAAAAATGTTTTATATTCTTTAAGTGTCAGGCTTTTTTCTATATTTTTTACTGTTTCTTCTATTACATAATAGTTATCTAGTAGCCACTCTCCTGCTGGATGTATTGGAATTTTTAAGTTTATGTGCTCGTTTAAGACATTATATACCTCTGTTATAACATCGAAGTTTTCTTTCATTCTAGGTATTGGATATGTGTTTTTATCCGATTTTTCTTTTAAAATTTGGTCTGATGCAAGTTTTTCTAAGTAACGTTCTAATCCATGTTTATCTAATACCGCACCTTTTGTGTTTAAGATTTTATTATTACCCACAAAAATTACACTCCTTGTAAATATGTTTTTTACATATTTTTCCCAAGAAGTGTAATTTTATTCATTGAACTTTTGTTATATCAATTGCTTTAAATTAAAAAACTTTTAACATATTTCTTTTTCTTTATCCATATGTATTATTCTTTTTTTCCTTTTGTTAATCTTAATAGATCGTCTATATTACAATCTAGAACCGTACATAACTTTGCTAGTATACTTAAATCCATTTTTTGCACATCGTTTTTGCAGTATCTAAGAATTTGGCTATATTGTAGCTCTGTATTTCTAGTTAGACTAGATCGACTTATCTTATGTTTTTTTAAATAATCGTCTAAAACTACATCGACTCTTCCAAAATCTTTCATTGTTGCTCCTTTTTACTATATTTAGTTTTTTAGTTTCACCTATGGCTTTTAGTTCTTATTATTACTACGTTTTTATATTCTATACATATATAGTATATTAGCATATAATCTTACAGCTTGACAGTTTTATAAGTAATTTTACTAACAAATTTAACAATCTATTTTTATTTTATAGCTAGATGTATACATCCTAACTAACGGATATGGTTTGTTTCTATCTAAAACTTCTCTTATTCTACCTTAGTAGAGATAACCACAGTTTTTTAGAAGCTAGGGGACGAAGGCCCGGATTGTTGTTGTTATAGTTGTTGTTGTTCACGTTGCCGTCATAGTTCGCATTCATCAAATTGTTGTTGTTGTTAGCCGAAGGAGAAGCGAGCCACATCGCATTAGCTAAAATACTAATAACTCTAAACCTGAACGTCACATTTTGAGCCATACCCTATGATAATGATTTTATCCATCCCATTGTGTATTTTACTATGTCATCCATTTTATCCCCAAATTTAAAATACTTTTTTTGCGGAATTATTTGTTTATCATACGATAAATTTAGTAAAAAATCTACAATTTTTATTTTGGCAACCATTTTCTGCAATAGCTCTTTTTTGCGTTCTATATTTTCCATACAATTTGCTTCATATGCAAGTTCTAAAATATCATATGAATTGCTTCTTATTCTGTTTTTTAATTCTATATCTTTTTTAGGGAAATTATCCATTTGTTTGTCTATTGTTAAAATTAAATCTCTTATAAATTGTATTATTTTAAATTTTTCTATTTTCATTTGTTTTCCTACTTAAATTTTATACCATCTTTTAATTCGTATAAATGCTTTTTTAATTTTAGTATACATTTTTACATAGTATGTATACCCTCTTTTCTATCTAGTTCTTATTTTCATGTTTTTTCTTTTTCATTTATTATATTTTCTATTTTCCTTACTTTTTCGATGTTATGTGTTTTTAAAAGAGCTTCACTTATTTTTTCTACACGAATCTTATAATTAACAGATTCTCGTGCTTTTTCAAATTTTTCATTATATTTATTTAAATTTCCATAATCTTCTGGAGCTATGTCAAGTTTTTGGACACAAAATCGTGTAATTTTTACGCAGAAATTTTTTCGATTTCATAAGGTATTTG
>CALXND010000027.1 GCA_944389655.1 uncultured Clostridia bacterium
TTGTTATGCCTCTTTTTATTTTTACCATATTTTGCCAGTAAAGTTTTCGTTAGAGAAATTTCCTATTAGATAAAAAATAAGCCTTAAGATTTTACTCTTAAAGCTTTAAGTTTTTATATATTATTAATTTGCATTTATATATTATTAATTTGCATTTAAATATCGATTTGTAATTTTTCTTATATTATAATTATTGTTTTCTAACAGTTTTTCTTTAATATCTTTAATATCATTTTCCTCAACATTTTGATATAATACTATCTTTATTATTTCTCTTGCTTCTTCAAATGTACATTTATTTGCATTATCTTTCATTAATTCAATCATTTTAATATAATACTTAGTTTTTAATAATATTTTCATTATTGAATATGATTTACATTTTATGTCTATATCAAATTCTTTATTGTAGGAATATATGAATGTATAATATAATTGATTTTCTATCCCTGTTTCTTCTAAGTTGATTTTTTCATTTATATAATCAAAACACTTTAATACTTCTAAAATATTATCTTCATTATCAAAAATAGCTTCACAAAAATTGTCTATCAATTCTTCTTGGGATATCATCTTTAAGAGAAATTCTAACATCATTTTATTAGTATTTAAGTCTTTTATTGTGCAATTTCTAAACTCATCATCACACATTGATTCAAAGTCTATTTTATTTATTATATTCACTAAAATATCTCTATATTTTTTAGTATCATTTTCCATTATTAAATTAGATAATATTTTTAAGTGTCTTATTTTTTCATATATTGTTTGATTCTTTGATGCTAAAATTCTTGTAGCAAGTGGAATATATCGGCTTAATATTAATTTTTCCAAATCTTCAGAATAGTTTTCATTTGAAAAAGAATCTCTTCCTATCATATATTCATTTGCATATCCTGTTAATATACTAGGATTGCTTTCTCTTTGATTAGCTCTTTCTTCCATAATATCTATTATTTTTTCTACAGTAACATAATTATCTTTATCTTCAACTATATTATCTATTATTATATTATATCTGTTTTCATATATAACTTCATCAAATTTATTATTTTTTGTTATTTTTTTATAATTTACTATTGCATCTATTATATTTAAATTATATTTTTTTCTTTCTATTATCATTCTTTCTAATAGCTTTTCAAATATTTCTAGTTCATTTTCACTTAATTGCTCTATTTCCAATAAATTCATAATTTCAGAAATTTCAATGTAAAATCTTGAATATTCATTTTCAAAATAACTTAAAAAAATTTGTAATAATCTTTCTTTATTATTTATCCTTGATATATTATATTTCAATGCTTTTAAAATATCGTGAACATTATTAATATTAATTTTTTCGTTTATCTCTATTTTAGATAACATTATATTTTCCAGTTTTAGATATTCATCATCTGATAAATATTTTCCAAATATTTTATATATAAAGCAATTATAATTATCTATATAAAACTTAATAACAGTGTTTCTTTGATTTAGTAAGTCATTAGCAAATTCATTACTGTATATTTTAGAAGTTCTACATCTTAATGAATTAAATAGTTGCTCAAATTTCTTTGTATTATTGCTTAAAAGCAACATCTTTAAAGAGGATAAATATAATTCTTCATCTTCTAATGCATCTGCATAGAGATATAATATATCAGATAAAAGTTCTCTACTAAGTTTAAGATGCGTTATAGAGCCATAAAAAATAGTAACATATATTAGTTTTTGAATTTCATTACATATATTCCTTAATCCATTTGAATATATAATAGTGTATTTACTCTTGTATTTATATCTAAAAGAATTTTTATGAGCTTCTTCATATATATTGGTTTTTATTCTATCATATATTGGATTTGCTAATATATGCTTATTTTTATTGATTTCTTCTTGGAATTCATCTTTTATTTTATATTTGTTATTTTGATTGTTGTATTGTATATTTATATTCCTACCATCAATTAATATATCATCCTTAAAATATGATTCTATTTTATCTCCATTTTTTATTTTTATTAGTAACTTTTCATACAACTCTACACTACTTTCAATATTCCCTTTAAAGTATTCAAGCATAGCTGTCCATCTTTCTTTAATAATGTCATCTTCATCCATATCGAATTCTCTTTTTAGTTCATTTTGAAATTGCTCTAGTAATTGAATTGGAAAATCTCCCTTTCCTATTACCCAATCTATAATAGCCTTTCCAAACTTTAATGAGATACTTTTAAAATTATAGTCATCATTTTTATAACTCCAAAATAAATTTGAAAATAAGTACCCTTCTAATTCCTCAAACTTATTTACATATTTATAATAAAATTCTGAATATTCGTTCTTAGTTGTTACTTCTGGATTTAAAATGTTATATATTTGAAATACATTATACTCTGTATTATCACCATTTATCATTTTTCCATTTGGTCCATCTATTTCATTATTTTTTAAAACTTTTTCTATTATTTCTTTATTCCCTGTTTTTATATTCATAATTATCTCCATTTACCATTTTAGAATTATCTCCAGTCATTTTATTTGATTTTAATTCTTTATTATATTTATATGAATTATAAGTAATTCCTCCTAAAAATGCTCCTATGAATGATGTTATTATAGGAATTATTATATCTGTAATAATTTCTTTCATATTATTTTCCTCCATATATTAATTTTTTACTTTATTTTTACATTATTATATGACAATTTTTTAATATGTCAAATTTTTTCTATAATACTTCCCTAATCCACTCATTTATCTTATGCTTGTCCGATGTATCAATCAAATATCGCAATCCCCTGGATATGAAAAGCTTACTTCTTTGAATCTGCCTAAGATTGCACCTGCTAAAATTACTGTTGAACGCATCTGGTGCATTAAATGCTCTGGTATTTCTTTTTTAGTCATATTTTTTGAATTTATTTCTATTTTTCCTTTACTTTTTTTGACCTTACATCCTAAAAACTTTAAAATTTCCTGAGTTATTTTTGTGTCTTGTATTTCGGGAACATTATATAGTTTGGTGGTTCCCTGGTTTAATATGCTAGAAGCAAGTATTGGAAGCGAAGCATTTTTTGAACCTGATACTTCTGATTCACCTTCTAGTCTTTTTCCTCCTTCTATTATGTAACTTGGCATTTCTTTCACCCTTTCATGCTTAAATTTTTACTAAAATATTCTTAGTGTTTAAATTTAACTCTTTTTATTTTATTCTGCTATATTTTATGTTCTCTTAACATAAAAGGTGAATATGCTTTTTCTTTGATATAGTAGATATAGGAAAAGTGTGCATTAGCGAAAGCAAAGCTTTCGACGCACACATGTGCATACTTTTGCTGGAACTCCTTTAATGATAATAATTGTATTTTCCAAATCAACTATATAATTTACTTTCTTTTCTTCTAAATTTCCTTTACACATAAAACAATTCATTGTTTTTCCCTCCCTGTTTTCATATCTTCTTCCCACTTCTCTGTATTTGGATAATATGCAGTTATCATATGAACAGTATCTTCACTCATGCCACATACTATATGTAATATTTTATTGTTTACATTATATCCTAATATTAAGCAACTTGGATATGGATAAGCTTCTACCACTTTACCACTAGTTTATTTACTTTTGAATTTATATAGTTTTCTAGCTTATTCATAAAAACTTCTGGCTCTATTTCCTTTTTAGCTACCATATCCAACCCCTTTTCCCAACTTGCTGTAAGTTTTGGGTTTAGCATATCTGGCATAGAGCCATTTACCACATCATATATTATCTCACCTTTTTTGGTTGGTGTAATTATTTGTGTTTTTGAATTTATTGCAATATACTGTATTCTTTCAAGTTTTTTTATTATTTCTGCCCTAGTTGCACTAGTTCCGATTCCTGCACCTTTTATTTGCTCTCTTAATTCTTCCTCTTCAATTAATTTTCCTGCATTTTCCATTGCCAAAATTATTGACCCAGAATTATACCTAGATGGTGGTGTAGTTTCTGAGGTTTTAATTTCATAATTTATTACTTGTATTTCTTGTCCTTTCTTTAAAGACTTAAGTAGCTCCATGTCAGAGCTTTCTGTGTTTTTTTCTTGCTCTTTATCTATTACATTTTTACCATCTTCGTTAGATAGGTTTTCCACATTTTGCTCACTTTCTTGTTTCTTTTCTGATGGTTTTCTTTCCTTTAGCACTTCTAAATAACCTTGAGCCACACAAACCTTTCCACTTGCACTAAATTCCTCATTCTCTACATTTATTTTTACAGATATTTTATTAAATTCTGCTGGTGGATAAAAAATTGCTAAAAATCTCTTTACTATAACTTTATATACTTGTTTATGTAAGTCTGGTATTTTGCTAAAATTTTCATACCCTTGACCTGTTGGAATTATTGCATAGTGATCCGTTATTTTGCTATCATTTACATATTTCGTTTTTGTTAAATCTGTTTTGTATTTTTCTTCTGCCATTTTCTTTATATACCTTTGCACTTCCGAATCTTGATATCCTTTTGCAATTCCGTTTAAGTTTTTTGAAATAACTTTTGCAATAGCTGTAGAAAGTACTCTGGCATCTGTTCTTGGATATGTTACAAGTTTATTTTCATATAAATTTTGTATTACTTCTAGAGTCTGGTCTGGCTTTATTTTAAATCTTTTTGTGCACTCATTTTGTATTTCTGCTAGGTTATATAAAAGTGGAGCATTTTCTTTTGTTTTACTCTTTTTTACTTCTGTTACAATAGCCTTTTTCCCTTGAAGCGATAATATAAACTGTTTTGCATCCGCTTCTTTTTTAAACCCTGATTCATTATATAACTTTGGTGATTCAAACATTTTTGATTTTTCTGTAACTTTCCATTCTGCTTTAATAGAATTGCCTTGGTTTCCAAATTCTCCAATAATTTTGTAATATGGAGTTTTTACAAAATTTCTTATTTCTCGTTCTCTTGATACAACCATTCCTAAAACACAAGTCATAACACGTCCAACAGAAATTGAAATTTTGTCTTGCTCTAATTCTTTCGCTACTCTTCTGCCATATATAATTGATAGTAATCTCGAAAAGTTAATTCCTATTAAGTAATCTTCCTTTGCTCTTAAATATGCTGAATCTGACAGACTATCATATTCTGATAAATCTTTTGCTTCTTTTATTCCTCTTCTTATTTCTTCTTCTGTTTGCGAATCTATCCATACTCTTTTTCTGTTTGGTTTTTTTATACCAATTTGTTTTTCTACTAGTCTAAAAATATATTCTCCTTCACGCCCAGAGTCAGTTGCAACATATACAGAATCTACATCTTCTCTTGAAAGTAAGCTTTTTATAGTGTTATATTGCTTTTGAACATTTGGTATAACCTCATATTTATACTCCTTTGGCATAAAAGGAAGAGTATCTAGTCTCCAAAATTTTAACTTTTCGTCATATACCTCAGGATATGACATAGTAACTAGGTGTCCTACGCACCAAGTTACTATCCAATTTTCGGATTCTAAATACCCATCTTTTCTTGCTCCATTTATTTTTAATACTTTTGCAAATTCCATCGCTACAGATGGCTTTTCTGTTATTAATATGCTTTTTGCCATTTATATCCTTCCTATGTGTTTATATAAAATTTATTCAAGTAAAATTATATCCATTGTTGATGTAAACTCGTTATTTCCATATGGATATATTATATATAATTCTCCATTTGGTCCTAGGAAATAAACTCCTGCACCATCTACAGTATACATTTCGTTGGTTAAATCTCTATTATATATTTGATTATATCCCATGTTTTTTAATGCTTGCGATTCATTATATGCTATTTTAACAACTTTAGCAATTTTATCATTTACTTCATCCTTATTTAATTTTTTTACTGTTATTAGATCAACCAATGAAGCTTCTGTATTATTAGTCAAATTATAATTATATGTTTGAATCATTACTCTCTGAGCCGCAGTTCCCTCTTTTAATGTAGATCTTATTACTAGTGATAAAATATCATTGTTCACATATGCTGCATAGTCTATAGTATAAATCGTTTTCTTTTTTGACTCTTTATTTGCTATAATTTCATTTGCTTTATTTATAAATGTAGTTTGAGTAGCATTATTTAGTGTAATAGAAAGTTCATTTTTAATGTTTACTGCTGGAATTTTCATATTTACCTCATATACGTCGTTTGTTTCTTGTATATCATATGCAGTATAAACAATATCTTCCTCAGTATTTAATTTTTGTATTCCTGTTGTATCATATCCGTTTAAATTTAATGTATTTGTAAATAGTTCATTCAATTGCTCTTTAAGTTCTACTTGACTTTTTTCTCCTTCTTCCATCATAATAGTTTCTTCTACATTTAAGTTATTTGTTTCATCATTTTTTTGTGCTATAAATTGTGCATATATTCCAGCAATTATAGCAAATATACAAAATATAATAATTAAAATATATAATATTTTTGGATCTTTCATTTATTACTCCTCTTTCGACATTTATCTACATTTATAGTATACTACAAAATGCAATATTTTTCAATTACTGTAAATTAAAAAGTTGTTGTAAATATTTCTTTTAAATCCTGCTTGTTCTAGCTGTTCTAATAATTTTCCTGTCCCTATATTGTCTGTTTCCTCTATTACATATATTTTATCTCTTTCTACATTGGAGTCTGAAAATAAATATCTTCCTGCTCTTGATACTGCTAAATCTCTCCCTACTCTATAAATTTTCGCACTATTATAAAAGTCATATGGTGACATTTTGCTTCCTAAAAGTACATAAATATATGTTTGTATTGCATCAGTTTTTAATACAATTTCTTTGTTAGGATATTGTTCTTCTAAATACTCTACAAGTGGTATTACGTCTGAGTTAAAAGATATTCCTACTTTTTGGTTTATATTTCTAAAATAAAAAATTAAAAATGCTATAAAAGACAATATTAAAACTCCTATTATAATATTACCCAAGATTTTCTTTTTATTATATATCCATAAAATGCAATCTGCACCAAATGCTAAAAGCATTATAAATAGTGGATTTAGCTTATATAACTGCAAGTCCGACACTACTAAGAGGCAAATGAATATAGTTACAAACTGTATTAAAAAAACTGTTCTTAAGCTAAATTCTTTATGTTTTAAGCTAATTACTGTTTCTTTTATATTAATTATTAGACCTCCCAATACAAATGGTATCATAAAATAGTAAATTGTTCCAAACTCTGGTAAACTATTAAATAAATTATGATCTGCTACAAATAATAATTTAAAAATATTATTTTTCGTTGTAAAATTATTTATTATATTTTTAAATCCAATTTCTGATGCTCTGTAATTATATAGCATTGGTATTGTAAACGGTCCAAATTTAATGGTTCCTTTTCCTGTAATATTTACAATCTGCAATAAAATTAAAGGAATTGCTAACACAAATATAGGTATTATTGTAATTATTATTTGTTTTAAGGTAATTTTTTTTACATACAATAAATATCCACATAAACACAAGAAGAATATAGGTAACATTATATACGATAACGCATACGTGTATAATGTTAATCCCCAAAACATGCCTGATATAATAAAGTGCCAGTCCTTTTTTGCATTTAAAAATGTAAATACCGAAATCATTATAAATGATGATAACAAATTACAATCAAGTCCCCATCTTGCTTGCATTATGTGCCATGGGCATATTGTAATTAAGAAAGCTAAAATAACTGCATATTTCTTTCCAATATATTTCTTTGAAAGTACAAATGCTAAAATAATTGCTAAAATACTAAAAAATGCACTTGGGATTCTTGCAATTAATGTTGATACTCCAAATAGTTTAAATAATACACTTGTAATTCCTGCATACATTATACTCTGTCCGCCACCAAAATTAACTAAATATACTGGATTATCATTTAAATACCTATCAGTTCCATATTCTGCTAGCGCATAAGCATCATACATCATCCCTGCTTCATCTTCATGTAGTCCTAATGGATATTTATCTAATAAAATAATTCTACTAAGTATTGCTATAACTAATATCATCAAAAACAATATATCATATTTGTCTGCTACTATTTTTTTCATTTGTACTATCCTTCTTTTACTATGTATTTTTTGTATATAATTTATCATTATTTTTAAATTTTATCAACCTAATTAAAAAAATATACAGTTACAGAATAATGGTTTTAAATATGAAACTCTTTAAAAGCCTAATAAAATGTATATTTTTCCAAAAAATCCCCATAATAATATTAATTTATTTTTGAGGTGATTCATATGGATAAAAAATGGATAATTTGCATAATAATTGCAATAATAATAATAGGTTTATGTTTTGGAATTGGACTTGCAATATTCAATTCTGATAATAACCAAATAGAAGGAACAGATATAATAGGAGATAAAGAACTTGCAAGTATAAACAGCACTCCTCTAAATGCTATAAGTTATAATAACACTTTAGAAACATCAGCTACAGAAGATATAATTTCTCCCAATGCAATAATTATTAAAAAGACTTATTATGAAGCATGTGACCATTTAATAAAAAAAGTAGAAGATATTCCAGAAGAATTAGTTAATAAAAGTGAAAAAGATTTATCTGCCTTTTTTCCTGATTGGAAAGTAGAAGAATATTCTCCTACTGAAATTACTTTATATAAAACTTCTAAGGATAATTGTGGTGAACATTATTTTGTTCAAGAACATAATGGTGTAATTGGAATTTATACTACTGACAAATATGGAGTTAAAACTTTAAAAGAAGATACCGAAATTTCTACATTGTATTTACCTGAAGAAGACGTACAAAATTTGAAAGCAGGTGTAGAAATAATTGGACATACTAAATTAGTTGAGTTTTTAGAAGATTACGAATAAAACTTGATGTTATTAATTTCTAATCCAAATCCACGCTTAGCTTTAAAGTCTTTCATAGCCAGAGTTAATATATTCAAAATGTGTTTCAAATATGTCGGTCAAGCTGATTTTCAAACTAATTCTAAAGAATTTTTTGCAGCGCCCTCACAGTAAAGCGTGAGATTCCTTCCAAAAATTTCTTAAGAATTAGTATTTTTAAATCACTTTCCATTCCATATTCTCACAAATTTTGAATATATTAACTCTGGCTTAATGTAAAAATTCAAATTAAAGCCATGGATTTTAGTTGCTTATTCAATTTTTAAATTTTCCTTCTTCAAATATCCTTGTTGATAAAATTGTCTAAAATACATAACAAGCGAGAACACTGTTGTTGCTATTGCTAAGTAATAAATGTAATCATCAAATCCAAATAATGGCGCAGTTGGATTTATAGTCGTATTCCAATACTCTATAAATAATGAACATACTATGGCTACATAGAATAACACTGTTGCAAGTTTACCATACCATCTGCTTGATACAACAAGCTTTTTGCCATAAAGGAATGAAGCTCCTGCTACCATAGCAATTTCTTTTATAAATACTATTAGCAGTATCCATAGTGGTATAATTCCATTAAATGTAAGTGAGGCTAATACTGCAATCTGTGTGGCTTTGTCTGCTAATGGATCTATTAACTTACCAAAGTTTGTTATAAAATTAAATTTTCTTGCTATACAGCCATCTAATATATCTGTAAGGCCAGAAATTGTAAGTACAACAAATCCTGCAATATATTGCCCAGTAAGTATATAAAATACAATAAAGGGTATTAATAAAAATCTTACTATTGTTAGTGCATTTGGTATATTTTTTAACATATATTTTTGCTCCTTTTAAATTTTCTGATAGAGTTTAAATAAATTATATTACTTCAAACTTTAAGTTTCCTTTTTCATTTGTAGAAACCATTACAGTATTTCCATTTACTAATTCAGATTTTAATATCATGTCTGATAATTCATCTTCTAAATATCTTTGAATTGCTCTTCTTAGTGGTCTTGCACCATATTTTAAGTCTGTTCCTTTTTCTAGTAGCAAATGTTTTGCTTCATCTGTTATTTCTAATTTTATGTCTTTATCCATTAATGCTTTTCTAGTATCGTTTAACATTAAATCTACTATTTTCATTAATTCTTCTGTAGATAATTGTTTAAAAACTACTATTTCATCTACTCTATTTAAGAACTCTGGTCTAAATGTATCTTTTAGTGCATTCATAATGGCATTATTATTTACTTGTGCTCCACCAAAGCCAATTGAGTTAGTATTTAAGTTTGAGCCTGCATTAGATGTCATTATAATTATGGTGTTTTCAAAGCTAACTGTATTTCCCTGTGCATCTGTTAATCTACCATCATCTAAAACTTGTAAAAGTATGTTAAATACATCTGGATGTGCTTTTTCAATTTCGTCCAAAAGAATAATTGAATATGGATTTCTTTTTACTTTTTCTGTTAGTTGTCCTGCATCATCATATCCTACATATCCTGGAGGTGAACCTATTAGCTTAGATGTTGAATGACTCTCCATATATTCAGACATATCAATTCTAATTATTGAGTCTTCACTTCCAAACATTTCGTAAGCTAGAGATTTTGCAAGCTCTGTTTTACCAACACCTGTAGGTCCCACAAATATAAATGATGGTGGTCTTTTAGTACTTTTTAGTCCTGCTCTATTTCTTCTTATTGCACGAGATACCGCTTCTACCGCTTCCTCTTGGCCGATTATCCTTTTGTGCAAGTTCGCTTCTAAATTAAGTAATTTCTGTGTTTCTGCTTCTGTTATTTTCTTTACTGGAATTTTGGTCCAATTTTCGATTACTTCTGCTATATCTTGAACTGTTAAGCTTTTTAGCTCCATTTTTTTATTTAAGTCTTCTATTTTTTCTGTCAAAGCACATTCTTTAGTCTTAAGTTCTGCTGCTTTTTGATAATCTTCTGTAGAATCTGCTTGTGCTGCTTCTTCTTTTTCTTCTTGAATTTTGGCAAGCTCATTTTTCAAAACTTCTAATTCATATAGTTCTTTATTGTTTAAATTAATTCTTGAGCATGCTTCATCTAATATGTCTATTGCTTTATCTGGCAAAAATCTATCATGTATATATTTTTCGGACATAATTACAGCTTGTTTTATTACATCTGTAGAAATTTTAACTTTATGGTACTCTTCATAATATTTCTTTATGCCTTCCATAATTTCTATGGTATCTGTTATTGAAGGTTCTGAAACTATTACAGGTTGAAATCTTCTTTCTAAAGCAGTATCTTTTTCTATATATTTTCTGTATTCTTTTAATGTAGTTGTACCCACTAATTGAATTTCTCCATTTGCAAGAGATGGTTTTAATATATTTGCTGCATTCATTGAATGCTCTGCGTCTCCTGCTCCTATTATATTATGTATTTCATCTATAACAAGAATTATATTTCCTAATGATTTGCATTCATCTATAATAGATTTCATTCTGGCTTCAAATTGCCCTCTAAATTGTGTACCTGCTATAACTGCTGTCATATCTAATAAATATACTTCCTTATTCAATAGTTTTGCTGGCACTTTTCCATTTGCTATTTTTATTGCTAAACCTTGTGCAATTGCTGTTTTACCAACTCCTGGTTCACCTATTAAACAAGGATTATTTTTAGAACGTCTGTTTAATATTTGAATAATTCTTTGTATTTCTTTATCTCTACCTATTACCGCATCTAGCTCATTATTTTTTGCTTTTTGAGTTAAGTTAGTTCCAAATGTCTCTAAAGTTTTTCTTTTTTTACTAGTCTTTCTGTCTACCTTAACTTTCTTTTTTGAGGTACGGTTTTGATCATTTCCGCTATTTTCTTCTTGCGTAGTTCCAAACATATTTGAAAAAATAGAACCTAGTGGAATTGCTCCAAATCCTATTCCAGAATTTTCTGAATCTGGATTATACGAGTCATCTATTTCCTCTTGTATATCTGAAAAATTCATATTATTTGACATGTCTTTGAACATAGATTCAAATTGCTGTGACATATTATTTAAATCTTCTTCTGATAAATTTGCTTGTTTCATTAAGCTATCTATAGGATTTATGCCTCTTTTTTTAGCACAGTCATAGCAATATCCTTCTAATGTATTATTACCTTTATCATCTTTTTTATTTATAAAAACAACTGCATTGTTCTTTTTACAGTCTGAACATAACATTATATAAAAACCTCCATATGCTCTAATAAATATTTTAATACATATTATATCATACCTTAAAATAGGCATAAAGTCAATAATTTCTTTCCATTCCACTTAATTTGTATTTCTCCTGAAATATCGGTTCTGTATATTTTATTTGTAAACTTACTTAGCCTTTCTAAAACGCCTTCATTTGGATGCCCAAATTTGTTATCTTTTCCTACGCCAATTAGAGCTATTTGTGGATTTACTAAATCTAGAAAACTTTGTATACTTGAGGTCTTGGAACCATGATGTGCTACTTTTAAAATATGTGCATGTAATTTATCTGTCTTGCCATACAATTGAATTAAACGTTCTTCTGCAATTTCTTCTACATCACCCGTAAATAGCATTTTAAGTCCTAATGAATAAAAGTTTGCAACAATTGAATTATTGTTTAATATATTATCGTTTATTAATTTTTCTTCTGGAAATAATATATCTATATACGAATATTTATCTATTGTTATTTTGTCACCTTTTTTTGCTACAATCACATTTATATTTCTCTCCTTTACTATTTGTTCAAAAGTTTTTAAATTTTCTGAAACTTTCCCCTGTTTTGAAACAATAATATTCTTTACATTTAAGTTTTTCATAACACTAAATAATCCTGCAATATGGTCGCTATCATAGTGAGATATTATAATGTAGTCTAATGTAGTAATTCTTCTATCAAGCAAATAAGGTAGTAAAATATTCTCTCCAACATCAAAGTTTCCAAATTCGCTTCCGCCTCCATCTATTAAAATATGCTTATTTTGTGGCGTTTTTATTAATGTGCTATCACCCTGACCAACATTTATAAAGTATATTTCCAAATCTTTATTTAAGATAGGAATTATATTAATAGTTAATATTAAAATTATTGTTAATATCGCTAATATTTTTTTATAATTTGTTAATCGCTTTTTTATTTGAATGCTACTTTTTTGTCTCTCGCTTTTGTAAAATCTATTTGCTTTGTAAATTGTCTTTTTTAAATATAATTTTTTATTCTTTCTTTTAAATCTATTTTTGCTAAATATAAGAAACAACATTAGATAGTATATAATGCATTCTATAAAGTAAGGAGTTTTTATATAAATAGAGGCTCCCGGAAATTTTGATGATATTTCTGCAATTTTCAGAAGTAGAAATAATAAAATATTTAGTATTATTCCTATAAATTTAGCAAATGGAATAAATATTATTGAAATAAAGTATACTATAAATCCTAAAATCGTAGATATTTCCATGATTGGACCAGCTAGAATATTTGATATCCAAAAGGTAATAGAAAATGTGCTAAATGAGTACGCCATTATAGGAATAATTATTAAATTAGCAGATAACGTAATACTAAATGCTTCTATTATGTATTTTATGACTTTGGATTTTAACTCTCTTTTTAGATTTTGATTTTTGCCATTGCTTATTTTTTTCTTTATTAAGTTATTTTCTTCTTTTGAGGTATCTGTAACTTTTTTCAGCTTTTTGCCCCCAAATTTTTCTACAGTTTTATTTAAACCTCTACTTATTTTTCCTGATAAAAGAACTATTCCTATCGTGCCACCATACGAAAGTAAAAATCCCATATCTGTTATAGTATATGGATTACAAATCAGTATAATTAAGGACGATATTCCTAAATTATTTATTGTATCTGATTTTCTGTTTATGAGACTTGCGATTAAAACTAGAATTCCCATAATTGTTGCCCTTTCAACCGATGCTGTAAAGCCTGTTATGGCCGTAAAAAATATTAAAAATATTATTGTAGTTATTTTCGTGAATTTTTTACCAGTTTTGCTAAGCATGCTTGCCATTGCAACAATTATATATGTGATATGTGAACCAGAAACTGCAAGCATATGTGTTAAATTGCTTTTTTTAAAATTACTTTCTGTCTCATCTGATATAGACTCCCTATCTCCTATTAATATTCCAATGCATAATGCAGCTTCGTCTTTGTTTAAAATTTTATTTATATTACTTTTCATATTGTTTTTTAGAAGGTTAATAAAATTACTAAAAAAGTTCAATTTGTTTTCTGTAATTATTTTAAATTCTTCTGCGCTTATGGTTCCATATATTCCTTTAGTTTTTAAGTATTCTTTATAATCAAAACCTTTATAGTTTTGTGCTGGCTTAGCTTCTTCTATTTTTCCTATCAATTCAATTTCATTTCCAAAAGTAATATTTTGTTTATTTTTTCCTTTATTTATATCTAAAATAAGTTTAATATTTTGCTTTTTTCCATCTATCTCTTCTACTTTTATTTTACAGCTATATTTGTATTCTTTATCTTCTGGATTAGATATAACTACCGCTTTTATTTTAGCCTCTCTATATAGATTTTGTGTGTTTTTTTCATATACATTATTTAATACATATACATGGGCTACTCCAAACAATATTATTAATGTACAAATTACATATATGTTCTTTAGTTTTAAGAAGCTAAAGCTTAGTACTGCAACCATCGCCACTACTATTAAAAAGACTATACTTATATGTAAGTATAGCCCTATTAAAATTCCTATTATATACATTATAGAGGCAATACATATTGGTCTTTTTATTCTATTTCTTCCTTTCTTGCCCCCATTTTTTATTTTAAATTACTCTTCTTGCTGCACAATATCTAGTATTATAGTATTCGCCTGGAAGTAAACTGTTTATCTTAACACAGTATCCAGAACCAGATGATGCATGAATAAAGTTTCCGTCTCCAATGTATATTCCACAATGTCCTATTTCGTCCATGGTTTCATAGTCTAAAAAGAAAACTAAATCACCTGCTTTTAAATTATTTATCATACTAGATTTAGAAGATTTATCTACCGAAATCTTTTTTCCTAATTTAGATTGCGCTTGTGCTCCATGTCTCATAGATATTCCAAAATGGTCAAATACATACATTGTAAATCCTGAACAATCAAAACCTGATGAACTTGCCCCTCCATAAACATATGGAACTCCTAAGAATTTTTTTGCATATGATACTATATCTTTTCCTAAATTAGATGAATTTGAGGTAGAAGTTTTAGTTGCTTCTGCCTCCTTTTCCTCTTTTGTTCTATCAACGTTTCCTCTATTGGTTACTGTGACTTTTTTGTCTGTTAATAACTCTTTAGAAATATATGCTTCTCCTTGGCTAGTCTCTACTTTATACCAATCTCCTGTTTCGCCTATTACATCTATTTCTGTATTTCTTTCAACTGTCATCACTAACTCTGAGTCTGTACTTGGCTCTTTTCTAATATTTACATATTCTTCTTTAGCATACATTGTCTTTTTTTCAAATTCTGTTTCCTTATTGTCATCTTTTTTCTCGGTCTCTGTTTTGTCATCTTCCTTTTTGCTGTCGCTTTTATTAGAATTATTACTTGTTTTAGTTGTTACCTCATCTTCTCTAATCCAGCATGATGTTGTATCTGTTTGTATGTATACCCAGCTATTTAGTTCATTTATTATTGTGACCTCTGTTCCTTTTTTTAATTTTTCTATAATTCTTCCATTTATTAAAGGAGTAATTCTTCCGTCCGTGTCAGCTTTTAATATTACAACTGAATCTTGCTCATTTTGGTCGTTAGTTTCGCTTATTACTGTATTTGTTTGCTCTTCTGATGTAGTATCTTCTTCATTTTCTTCATCTATAGTATTTTGGCTTACAGTATTTTCGCTAACTTCATTCTGAGGTTCTTTCTCTTCTTCGTCTCCGTTATCTTCTTCACCAACTGTTTTTGTATATTCTTTACTAATGTATCCTGTATATTCTCCGTATTTTACTTTATACCAATCTCCTTCATCTGATAGTACTTCACATTCATCTCCTACTGACATTAAGGCTACAATATCTGATTCTGTTGAAGGTTCTTTTCTCATATTTAAAGTTTCTGTTGTTATTTCTACTGTTTTTGCTCTTACAATGGTAGTAAATACAAGTATTTGTAATATAGTAATTATTATAATGCTTAATACTTTTTTTGCCATTTTGGTCACATTCCTTTCATTCTTAAATACGAGTATAGTATATAATCAATTGGCTAAAAAGTCAATACACGCTTATACAAAAATTTTCAACATGATTACAGGATAATGAGTTTAAACATGTAACTCAAAATATTTCCTTTTAGCATTTTAAAGTATGAAGCATAATAACGTATATTTTATTGTGTTTTTAAAAAATAATAATAACCTGTAATTGAATGCTGTATATCATCTATTCTTATTCTGTAATTACTTTTTATTATGCAAAATGTATTTACATATTTAGATGGATTACTTAAGTACATTGCTTTTTCTGGATAAAGATATGTGTTTAGCTGTACGTAGGCTCTTTCTTTTATATATTTTTCTAAGTCTTGTTTTGTAAGCTTTGAATAATTTATATTTATGCCTGCTTTTTCCATTCTCTCGTATAGTTCATAACATTGCATTAAAAGTTCAAAGTCTGTATGAGATGTAGAATTTGTGTCCAAAAGTTGTTGCTTATTTTCTCCCACATTTTTTAGACCAAATTCAAAATATTTTTCTTTTGGCGAATATTTTGTAATTTCATTTGCTGCATATGATAGCCAATGGTCTTTGTAAGTTAAATAGTTATTTTCTATAAAGTAATCCATTGCTTTTTCTGCTGCTTCTAAGTATTTTTTATCTTTTGTAATGCCATATAATTTAGCTAGTGCAAAAGTTGCTTCTCCATCATAATACACTGTTCTATATTTTGAAATTACTTCTAAATTATTTGGGTTCAAAACATGTACGAACTGTCCTTCTTCTTTTTGCATTTGAATAATTCCATTGCCTAATTGTTTTGCAATTTTCAAATATTCATCATTATTTCCAAACTTATCAATATACTCACATATAGCAATTGTAGCTAATGCATTTCCACCTAATTTTACTGTATTTTCTGTTGTATCTAAGGCATATGCTTTTCCTTCTTTTATTATTAAGTTATTTTTTAAGTATTCTATCCCTAAGTCTATTTTCTTTTTTCTTATTTCTCCATCTTCTTCATTATAAGTTAAAATTAGAGACCACACACTTCCAGAATGTCTTAGAATATTATATTCTTCTATTTCACTATTGCTTTGTGCATTATATCCATAAATAAATTTTCCGTCTTCTTTTTCCATATTAAATAAATATGCTCTAGATGTATTTATTATTTCCTCCACTTGATTTTTATTTAAATCTATATTTCTTCTTCCGGTATCAATCCATACATTACATAAGTCATATACATTGTTTTTTTCGTCACAGAAAAATGATATTGCATCAAATACATACAAGTCCTCTGGAAGTTTTTTAACTTGAATTCGATTTTGTTTTTTTAGATAGTTATTTAAATTTTCCAGATTTATGCTATAATCTGCATTTAATATGTTATTTGCACTTATCTCTCCGTCTGTAAGAACAATATCATGTCCTTTATATTTGAACTTTATTCCATTTTTTAATATATTATCAATGGTCAAATTTTTTATAGTTTTTTGCCATTCTTCTAAATCTACTTTCTGAACATTATTTATAAAGTCTACCTTTATCCAATTGGGTTCATAATCGTTTTTTTGTAAATATTTTTCTATATCTTTTTTAGCTTGGTCTAAAGATTTTTCCACATTACTTTTCTGAGCATATTTAACAATTGCTCTTGTAGTTTCGTCACTCACAGATAATATAACTCCCGGATTGTTATTATTTTGAACTAATTTTTTATATTCGCTGTTTTCGTTTATTTGTTCTTCCATTATCGCCATTTTATTATTGAATATTATGCACTGGCTACTTTTACTTTTATTTAGTGCTATAATCATTGTTAATATAAAAATTATTAATAATATGCATACTACGATTATTATCTTTTTATTCAATCTTACCACCCATAATATTATATCAAACATGTTATTATAATTCTATTTTTTTAGTAATAAATTTTAATATACTGTCTTTTGTAGTTTTTTACTTAATAGATTTTTTATTACCGTATCAATATGTAAAAATTGTTTGACACTAAAATATTAAACCTAAAGTCGATTTTCCTATAACTAAAAACAAAGAGTTACATGCTATGTACCCCCTTGTTTTTTATATATTCTATTTAAAATATTATTCAATAACTTCTGAAACAACACCTGAACCTACTGTTCTACCACCTTCACGGATAGCAAATCTTAGTCCTTTTTCAATAGCTATTGGAGTGATAAGTTCAACTGTCATGTCGATGTTATCACCTGGCATAACCATTTCTGTTCCAGCTGCTAATTCAATAACACCTGTAACGTCTGTTGTTCTGAAATAGAATTGTGGTCTATATCCATTGAAGAATGGTGTATGACGTCCACCTTCTTC
>CALXND010000028.1 GCA_944389655.1 uncultured Clostridia bacterium
CTCATAACCCAAAGGTCGTAAGTTCGAGTCTTACCCCCGCAACCAATTCAAGAGGCATTTAGCCTCTTTTTTCGATACAATAAAAAATACAGTCATTGGAAACACCTTTGACTGTATCTTGTAAGATCTCAATTTTCAAATATTCTTACATTCATCATTCTCATGATAAAGAAAAGCTTTTCTATTAATTGTCCAAAAGAGCCTTTTGACCTAGGATTATTATAATAATCAAATAATAAATATCTATCTTTAGTTGTTATATTAGAATCATTTAGTAGTACATCTCTGAAAGTCTTTTTTTAAAATTTAAAGAGTAATTTTCTATAGATTCTTTTGAACTTTTTATATAAGGTAGATTATCTATAATTTTTCTTCTAGTTATTTATTCAACATCTGCTTTCCATAAACCATGTTTGTTGCAATAAGCATATAAAGTAGCACCTTTCAAATAAGGGAATCTACATTCAGCATTTTGCTCAGGATATAATCTTACGAAATACTCTTTATTTTCCGTAACTAAAGCAATCCACTCGATAAAATGTTCTTTTTCCATTACATGGTTTACATGAGCTATAATTTCATCATCTACTTTTTCATATGTTGGAACATGCTTTTCTACAGCAGCATCTACGGAATTTGGAACTAAAACTTCCATTGGCTTGCTACAGCATACAATTCCGCAATTATCACAATTGCAATTATCTAAGACCTTTATAGTTGCACCACAACTAGTGCACTTCTTAATAATTAATTCATTCTTCATAAAATTCCTCCAATCTGAGCATAAGCTCATATAAAATTCAAGATTTATTATATCACAAAAATTTAAAATTACTAGACATAAATGTAAAGATTCTTAATATTTAATTTCATTAAATATTGGTCAAATATTAAGAAAAAGAATTGAACAAAAACCTATATAATGATATTATATATAAAAATGAAAGGGGAAACATATAGGCGAATGAAAAAACAAGTAAAAATTATATTTACTATATTTTTAATACTAATGGTTATGTGGCTAGGCATAGGAACAATGGCATATGCAGAAAGCAAAAGCTCATTGCATTTAAAAAATTTGAATTTTAATGTAACTATAAATTCAGATGGAAGCATGGACATTACAGAAACATGGAATATACGCATAGGATACACAAATACTTTATACAAAGATTTTAAACTAGATAAAAATAAATACTCTAGTATTTCAAACGTCAAAGTAATAGAAACAACAAATGGAATAAATAAAGAACTAACACAAATAAACGAAGAAATGTACCATGTAACTAAAGATTGCTATTATGGTCTAAACACATCAAATAGCAATTTTGAAATTGCATGGGGAGTAGGATTGGATAAAAACTATGAAACAAGAACATATCAAATTTCATACACAGTAAATGATGCAATAGGAAAATATAATGATTATGCAGAACTATATTGGCAATTTATAGGGAAAGACTTTGAAATAGGTGCAGACAAAATAACAGGAACCATTACATTACCACAAATGGCTACAAATAAAGAAGACATCAAAGTATGGGGACATAATAAAGCGCTAAATGGAGAAATATATGTTACAGACTATGATGAAATAAAATTTAAATTAAGTGAATCTTCAGCAGGTTCATATGTAGAAATAAGAAGTTTATTTCCAACAAATATGATTACAAAATCAGGTAGAACATATAACAAAAACATATATGACGAAGTTTACAAAGAAGAAAAAAGATGGTCAGACCAAGCAAATATTAGAAGGCAGTTAGCAGAAATAGAAGAAGGAATATATACAGTATTTTTTATATCAATAATACTAGCACTATGCATAATATTTATCGAAAAAGCATTTAAATATGGAAAAAAGCTTTTAAGAATGCAAAAGTTTGAGCCAGAACAAAAGTTAGACTATTTTAGAGATTTACCAGAAGAAAAAACAACTCCAGGCGAAGCATTATACATACTAAAAGAACCATATAATAGTTTTACTCACTATTTTGGAAAAATATTTTCAGCCGAGATGTTAAACTTAAAACTTAAGGGATATGTAGAGTTAAATGTAGATAAAGACGAAAAAAATAAAGAAAAAATCTATATAAAAAAAATAAAAGAGCCAGACGAAAATCTTAAGTCAGAGGAAAGACAAATATTAAGCTTTATAATAAAGGCAATAAAAAATAAAGGTGAAATAGAAATAAAAGAACTAGAAAAATTCATAACAAATAATCCTTCCAGTGTAGAAAGTTTAATAAGAACCAACCAAAAACTAGTAGAAAGTAGCTTAACAAAAGAAAAAATCTTAGACAAAAAGCAAAAAGAAGAATATCAAAATTACAAAAAACTAGCAGAGACATACTATATATTAGCAATAGTAACACTTTTTTGGATATTTCCACTAGCAATAGTAATGCTTATTAATGGACTAATATGCTCGAAAATCAAAAAGAAAACAAATGCATTAACCCAAAAAGGAGTGGACTTACAGGAAAAATGGAAAGGACTAAAAAAATATATGGAAGAATTTTCGTTATTAAACGAAAAAGAAGTACCAGCAGTAGAAATATGGGAACACTATTTAGTATACGCAACAGCATTTGGAATAGCAGATAAAGTCTTAAAACAGCTAAAAACAATATATCCAAACATAGATGATATAGACGGACTAAATACATCTACATATATGTATTTTATGTATCACAGCAACTTCTCATCAAGCTTTAGCGGAGCAATAAACTCATCAATCTCATCAGCATACACCTCATCGCATTCATCATCTTATGGCGGTGGCGGTGGCTTTTCAGGTGGCGGTGGCCGGAGGCCGGCGGTCGGAGGCGGCGGAGGCGGCAGATAGCCTCCTGCGCAAACGGGGACAGACCCCATTTGCGCAAAAAGCTCAATTTTGCTTTATATATCACGGAAAACAGCATATGGAAAAAAATGTAAGGAGATTATTTTAACTAAATTATGCAAAATTATATTATATGTAAGTTCATTTTGTTTATATGATTATATAACGACAATAGATTTAAGAATATATCCAAATTAAATGAATATAATATTATAGAGTTATCTATTATATTATATTCATTTTTAATTGTATAGGAAAAATCGACTCTTTACTTGATATCTCAGTACTTCTAATGACTTTTCCTATACAACAAGGTCAAGCTTTCTTAGGCTGTGCATATTTGCGAAGCAAAATGCACATTTATGCGCCGAAAGCTTTGCTTTCGCTAGCGCATGCTTTTCTTATATTTAATAAATATTTTTAATGGAAGATGATAGGAGGAGATGAAAAGTAAATTAATGAAAAATAAATGGGTATGGATAAAAAACATTGCTATTCCACTAGTACTAGGTGGGGTAATTGGTTTGGTAATTTCAAAAACGATGGATTATAATTCTCTTACTAAACCACCACTATCTCCACCAGGGTTCTTATTTGGCATAGTATGGTCAATATTATATATACTTATGGGAGTGTCATATAGCATATTGGACGTAAATAATTTGGAAACATCAAAAGAAACAAATATATATTATCTACAACTTGCAGTAAATCTCCTTTGGCCAATAATATTCTTTACATTAAAATGGCGTTTATTTGCTAGCATATGGATAGTATTATTATTAGTTTTAATCATATACATGATTATTTTATTTTACAAGAAAAATAAGATTTCTGCATATTTGCAAATACCATATTTGCTTTGGACAATATTTGCAACATATCTAAGCTTTGGCGTATATATACTTAATAAATAATGCGCAATTGGGGACGGGCTTGTTTTGCGCACTTTTAGTTATGTTTTTTATTGTAAATTTATATGTTTTTTCTTTTTAGGCTCCGGCCTCCAACAGCGTACAAACTGTAATAATTTCACTAACGTGCAATTAACAGTTTGTAAACTTGTCGGTTCCCACCTTAAGCACTCCGACTAAAAAGAAAAAATATATAAACTTTACTAAAATCGAAAAAGTATTTGCGCAAATGGGGTCTGACCCCATTTGCGCATTATTTATATAACAAAATTATTCTATTGCCAATTTTATCTACTAAATTATCTTCTTTTAGAAGCTTTAGTTCCCTCATCATTGCGCTTCTATCTACACTCAAATAATCGGCTAAATCTGTTAAAGACATTGGAAGCTCAAATGTTTTGGAGAGTTTTCTGGTAGAAATCAAAGAAAAGTACATAAGTAATTTATCTCGTGTTGTTCTCTGCGTAAGTAATTCTATTCTAGTATTTAATTCTGTAATCTTATCAAGAATAAGTTCTGGTAGATGTTCAGCTAATGTATCGTGAAATTTGCAGCCTTTGCTACAAGGACTTTTTATTTCGTCATATATATAAAATAAAACTGTGCAACTAGACTTTGCTTCTACTAGTAACTCGTTGTTTGTTGTAACCTTGTAAAATACCTCTCCAAATAAATCGTTTTTAGAGAAATGCTCTACAATGGTTCTATTTCCATTTAAATCATATCTTACTAAGTCTGCATGACCACTTAATAAGATACAAAGTTGATTTCGCTTTTGGATATATGTTGTAATTACTTGATTTTTTGAAAAAGTTTTTTTCTGAACTTTTTGACAATTACATGAAAAATTATATATAAAGTTTTGTATATTAAAGTTGCTAAACACTGTTATTCACCTGCAAATTTAGAGTATATGTTTTAACCCACATTGTATTCTACATAAAACAATTATAAATGAAACAAGCTTAAAAATCAATTGATTTCACACAAAAAAATGTTATAAAATTTTAATATCTGCAAGAAAATCCGCAAAAACTAGTGGCTCTAGCGATAAAATTTATGAAAAATAATATGTGACTTATGCAACAGAAAAAAATTAATATTTATATTATAAATATTAATTATATAATAACAAAGCACCAAATGTTGCTCTTTTTAAATAAAATTTATATTTTACATGAGTTACGAATAAAATAATTGGCAAATTAATAAATGTGTTTATAGGTATCACAAAAAACCTAAATATATGCATAAAGGCAAGGTAAAATGAAAGTTATAAAAAGAGATGGAAGAGAAGTATGCTATGACAGAACAAAAATTCAGATAGCTATAGAAAAAGCAAATAAAGAGGTCAAAACATCAGAAAGAGCAGATAAAAAAGATATAGACACAATAATTGAGTTTATTGAAGAACTTGGTAAAAAAAGAATTCTTGTAGAAGATATTCAGGATATTATAGAAGAGAAATTAATGGAATTAAAAAAATATGAGTTGGCAAAGAAATATATTGTGTATAGGTATACAAGGGCCTTAGTTAGAAAACAAAATACCACAGATGAAACTTTGCTTGGAATAATCAGAAATGATAATATGGAAAATAATAATTTAGCAATAGAAATGACAGCTGCAATCCAAAGAAATTATATGGCAGGCGAGGTTTCCATTGATTTAACTAGAAGACTTTTATTACCAGAGAAGATTGCAAAATCAGTAGAAGCAGGGGTACTTTATTTTCATAATGCAGATTATTTTGTACATCCGGTTATCCATTCATGTGTAATGAACATAGCTGACATGCTAGAAAAGGGCACCTGCATAAATGGAAAAGTGATAGAGTCTCCAAAAAGCTTTGAAGTAGCCTGTATAGTACTTACTCAAATTATAATGGCTTCAATTAGCAATCAAAGTGGGGAGCAAATAATTGATATAAGTGCATTAGGAAAGTACTTAAAAAAGAGTTATGAAAAAATGAATGAAGGAGAAGATATAACCCAAAACAGGTTAACTCAGGAGTTAAAATCAGGAATTCAAATTATACAGTATCAATTGAATACTTTGATGGAAATTAACGGTAGAACTAAAGATTTAACCTTTTTTCTATATCTACGAGAAGACGATTTATATATAAACGAAAACGCAAAAATTATAGAAGAAATATTAAAAACACAATATGAAGAATTAAAAAACAATTCAAAACCAGCTTTCCCAAAATTGGTTTATGTTTTAGATGATTTTAATTCTTTAAATGGTGGTAAATATGATTATTTAACTAATCTGGCAATAAAATGCGCACAAGAAGGACATTCTCCATATTTTATTTCAGCAAATAAAATGAGAGAAAACTTTGGAGAACATGTATTTTGTCCATATCGGAAGTGGAAATTTTTTAGGGTTTACAAGAGACAAGAAAGAAAGCTACAAATTTGACCAAGGTGTGGTAAGCATAAATCTTCCACAGATTGCAATAAACGCAAAAGGCGAAGAAGAAAAGTTTTGGATTTTACTTGATGAAGGACTAGATATGTGTTTTGAAGCACTAATGTGTAGGCATTATTCCTTAATTGGTATAAGCACAAAAGTAAGTCCAATACATTGGGTAAATGGTGGAATTGCACGATTAACTAAAGAGGACAAGATAGATAAACTTTTATATAATGGATATTCATCACTATCATTAGGACTTATTGGAGTTTATGAAATGATTAGAATTATGAAGGAGCAGTCTTATTTTGAACCAGAAGGGAATAAATTTGCTTTAAAAGTCTTGAAACATGTAAAGGAAATAGTTCAAAAATGGAAAAAGGAAACAAATGTGGGCTTTGCAGTATTTCAAATGAGTTCAAATAGTGCTTGTAAGGAACTTGCACTATTAGATAAAGAAAAATATGGAACAATAAAAGATGTTACAGACAAGGGATATTATAATGGAGTATATATTATATCTGAAAAAGAAGAAGAAAAAATTATCCAAAAATTATCTGTACAAAATGAATTTCAAGAAATTTTAAAAAGCGGAATCTCATTTATAAAGATTTGTAAGAATGAAGATTTAACAAGTATTGTAAAATATTTAGCAGATAATATAATGTACAGCAAATTTATAACTTAAAACTATTATCTTGTAACTGCAAAAAACGTATGGATTAAGTAGCTAAATTGAGAATTGCTAGTTAATAAAAACGCAGATGTAATTCTACATAAAATAAAAATAAATGAAACAAGCATCAAAACCTTATTAAATAAGCAAAAAAAACTGTAACAAAATTGTAATATAAAAATTTAAACATTAAATAACGGAAGGCTCTAATACAAATTAAGTGTCAAAAATTAAAAAACATAATATGTGACTTTTGCAACAGAAAAAAGAAAAAAAAGGAATATAATATAAACATCGTTAGAGATATTATAATTAAAAAATCTGTTTTATTTAGTAGATATTCAAACAAAATATATCTACCACATATAAACAATTAAAGAAATAAATTATAATACATAAACTGAACAAAAAGAGGTAAAAGGGAGGAACGAAAAATGCAAGTAATTAAAAGAGATGGAAGAGTAGTAGAATTTAATCCAGAAAGAATTGTAAAGGCTGTAACATTAGCTATGTCACAAACACCAGGTGGTGTAGATATAGATTTAGCAAATAAAATAGCATTGGGTGTACAAAAACAATTTGAAGACAAAAACCAAGCGTCAGTATATGATATTCAAGATGCAGTAGAGAAAAAATTAATGGCTTCTTCAAGAAAAGAAGTTGCACAAAGCTATATTACATATAGATACAATAGAGATGTTGCAAGAAAATCTAAAACAAAGGAAATATTCCTAGATATAATAGGTGCAAAAGCAAATGACATAACTAGAGAAAATGCAAACATGAATACAGATACACCAGCAGGAATGATGATGAAGTTTGCATCAGAAACAACAAAACCATTTGTTGACGATTTTCTACTATCAACAGAAGCAAGAGAAGCTTTTAGAGGTGGATATATCCATATACATGATAAAGATTACTATCCAACAAAATCATTAACATGTTTGCAACATCCATTAGATAAAATATTGCAAGAAGGATTTAAAGCAGGTCACGGTGCTTCAAGACCAGCTAAAAGAATAGAAACAGCAAGCATTTTAGGTTGTATATCAATGGAAACTGTACAAAATGAAATGCATGGTGGACAAGCAATACCAGCATATGACTACTATTTAGCACCATATGTAAGACTTACATATAAAGAAGAAATAAACAAAATAGCTGAATTTGTAGAAAAAGATTTATCACATCTTTTAGATATAGAAATAGACGATTATATTAAAAAGCCAGTAAACGGATTACAAGGCGACGAAAAATATGTACAAGAAGCTATAAACAACACAGTAGGAAGAGTACATCAATCAATGGAAGCATTTATACACAATATGAATACAATTCATTCTAGAGGTGGAAACCAAGTTGTATTTAGTTCAATAAACTATGGAACAGATACATCACCAGAAGGAAGATGTATAATTAGAGAAACACTTCTTTCAACAGAAAGAGGAGTTGGAAACAACGAAACTCCAATATTCCCAATCCAAATATGGAAAAAGAAAAGAGGAGTAAACTACTTACCAGAAGATAGAAATTACGATTTATACAAATTAGCATGCAGAGTAACAGCAAAAAGATTTTTCCCAAACTTTATAAATTTAGATGCAACATTTAATCAAAATGATAAATGGGATGCAAATGACCCACATAGATATAAATATGAATGTGCTACAATGGGTTGTAGAACAAGAGTATTCGAGGACAGACATGGAGAAAAAACCTCAATAGGAAGAGGCAACCTATCATTCTCTACAATAAATTTACCAAGAATTGCTATAGAATCAGCTTTAGAGGCACAAGAGCAAACAGGAGTTAAGTTTGAGCTTGGGAGAGGTTCAGAAGAGCATATGACAGCACCATACAAAAAAGCTGTAAAGAAAATATTTATGCAAAAATTAGATAAATATGCAAATATAACAGCAAGACAATTATATGATAGATATAGATTCCAATGCACAGCAGTTGCAAAGCAATTTCCACTATTAATGTCTGGATTATGGACAGGGAGTGAAGAATTAAAACCATTTGATAGTGTAGAACCTGTACTAAAACATGGAACTTTAGGAGTTGGATTTATTGGTCTAGCAGAATGTCTAACAGTACTTACAGGTAAACATCATGCCGAATCAGAAGAATCACAAAAATTAGGTATAGAAATAATAAGTGAATTAAAAGAATTAATAACAGGATTTTCGGATAGATATGATTTAAATTATTCTGTTTTAGCAACTCCAGCAGAAGGATTATCAGGAAGATTTACAAAAATAGACAGAAAAGAATATGGAACAATTTTAGGAGTAACAGATAGAGAATATTATACAAATAGTAACCATGTACCAGTATGGTATAAATGCACAGCAGAACAAAAAGCAAAAATAGAAGCTCCATACCATGCATTAACAGGAGGAGGGCATATATTTTATATAGAATTAGATGGAGATGCTACACACAACCCAGACACAATAGAAGCAGTTGTAGACTTAATGGACAAGTACAATATGGGTTATGGAAGCGTAAACCATACAAGATCTAGATGTATGCATTGTGGATTTGAAAATGCAGACGCAAACTTAAAAGTATGTCCAATGTGCGGAAGCGAAGAAATAGACACAATACAAAGAATAACAGGATATTTAGTAGGAACAACATCTCGTTGGAATAGTGCAAAACTTGCAGAATTAAGAGATAGAGTTACTCATACAGGATCGGGTTCAGATGAGATTAAAGGAGCATAGTTAGAAAGATAATTGTTTTTGGCATTGTTGTACTTCGTTTGAAATTTAATCGACGTACAAAGAGTACGACTCATAAATTTCAAACTTGTACACCTAGCCAAAAAGCAATTCTTTTTCTAACTAGATATGGAAACTTATTCAAAGAAAACGGAAGAAGGGATGATGTTAAAATGAACATGGCAGGATTTTATGATGAAAGTATATCAAATGGAATAGGATGGAGAGCAGTATTATTTGTAAGTGGGTGTCCACATCACTGTCCGGGCTGCCACAATTTAGTAGCACAAGACTATAATTATGGAGAAAAATTTGATAAAGAAGCAATAGTAAATAGAATATGCGAAAACTCAATATTAAAAGGAATAACAATTAGTGGAGGAGAACCACTTTGTAAAGAAAATATTCCAGAAGTATTAGATTTTATAAAAGAAGTAAAAAAAGTAAGACCAAACTTTAATGTATGGTGCTATACAGGATATACTCTAGAGCAACTAGAAGAGAGAAATGATGATATAACAAATGAAACACTAAAAAATATAGATGTATTAGTAGATGGCAGATTTGTAGAAGAAAAGAAAAATCCAACACTAAAATTTAAAGGTTCAGAAAACCAAAGAATACTCGATGTACAAGAATGTTTAAAAGAACATAAAATAGTACAAGTTGCATTATAGTTAACAAGCGATAAATTGGGGACAGACCCCAATTTATCATAAGTCAAGAATTAAAATCCAATTATTTCATTATAAATATCAATAGCAAACTTATCTGTCATTCCAGAAATATATAACACTATAGAAAAACAATAATCTTTAAAATTAGTTAAATTAAATAGCATTTTATTTTTTAAACAATCTCTATTACCAGAAAAAGAAAAATTATTAAACCAATCTATAAAACCATTTATTAAAAGTGGATAATATTTTTTTAATCTATTTAGAGAATCTAAAGTATCAATACCACAATAAGCCTCCTTTATAGTATTATAAATTTGATTTATAACAACTGAAAAATAATTATTAGATGCCTTTAAAATAGGAGAGGTATAAATATATTTATAATTAAATTCCTTGATTTTATTCATTAGTGTTAAAGCTTCATCAGAGAAACATAAACCATTTTCTACAGATGAATTATTACATAAATCATAAATTAAATTATTAATTATTACAGTATTATTTATAGTTCCACTTTTATGACCAAGTAAATCATATAGTTTATCCAAATGTTCGTCAAGAAGTCCTAATGTAACAGCATCTTCAATATCCCTACCTATATACGATATTTTATCAGAAATTTTCACAACACACGCTTCCCAAGTATAAGGCGCATATTGATTAGGATAGTTATATTCGTCTAAATCTATAAAATTTTCTCTAGGTCTTAAAGCATTTTCGTCAATTTCACCGCAGTGAGATATTATGCCATCTCGTACTCCATATGTTAAATCTAAATTCTGTTTATATCCTTCATTATCTTCTAAAAGTTCAATATTATCTACAAAAAATAAACCATTTTTTTCATGCCAAAAAGAAGTATTCAAATCCCTTTTGCAAATATCATCAAGAATCTTCTCACCTTTGTGACCAAAAGGACTATGACCTAAATCATGAGATACAGCAATAGCTTTTGTTAATTCCTCATTTAATCCTAAATAATGAGCAATAGTATAACTAATAGACTCAACATGATTAACATGCTCAATACGAGTACAAATATGGTCATTTTGTGGAGAATAAAAAACTTGCGTTTTATGTTTTAATCTCCTATATGCATTGCTATGAATTACTCTTGTAAAGTCCCTTTCAAATTCAGAGCGAATATCATTATTTCTAGAATATAAAGGAAACTTTCTAGAAATTATTTTATCCCAGTTAGGATTAGCTTCGCTTGCAGCTACGGTTTTTAGTGAATTTTTCAAAATAAATCCCTCCTTATAATATAAAAATTATAACCATGTGTGAGAAATATGTCAATTATAATAATTTGTGTTATGTTTGTAATTGTTACAATTCACAGCTTAATAAAGTTTTCAAAATTAATATATTAAAAATATTGTTTCAAATATGTCGTTCAAGATGATTTTCGTACTAATTAAAAAAAAAATTTTATAGCGCCCTCAATATAATTGAGATTCCCTATAAAAATTTTTCAAGAATTAATAACTTCAAATCACATTCCATTCCATATTTTCACAAATTTTGAATATATTAATTTTGACTATGCTAAAAAGAAATGGCTGAGAAGTGTAACTTGTATTAACAAAAATGGGAGAATTGAAAAAAGTTTAACAAAAAACGAACAAATTTTTGAAAAAAGTATTGACAAAATTAATTTTAGAGTGTAAAATAATACAAACAAACGTTCAAGAAAAAATAGGAGGTAAGTATAATGAAAAGAGTTAAAGAAAATATATTAAAAACAGTTAAAATTTTTGGAGTAAATTACAATTTAAAAGTAATATACAAATATATAAAAAATCCAAAGCTAGAAATAGGTAATAAAGAAATAGAAATATACTTACCTAATAAATACAAAAAGATAAAAAATGAAGTAATAATAGAATTACTGTTAGACAAAATGTACGATGCAATAGCAAATAAAGAACTAGATACAATCATGGAAAAAGTAAGAACAACTTTAAAATTTGCTCCAGAAGATTATAAAATAATGAGGCTAGATAAAAGACTTGCTAAATGTTTTGCAAATAGAATAATCATAAATCCAGAAATAGTAAAATATAGAAAAGAAATAATAGAATATATACTATTATATGAATTTTGTAGTATAAAAGTAAAAAAGCATAGCAAAAAATTTCAAGAAATGTTAAATAATTACATGCCAAATTACCAAAATTATCAGTTTGAACTAGTTGGAGTACAATACTAATAGATGTAGAGGAAATAACTACATCTAAAGAAAGTAGTGCGCACTACTGATATTACCAATATATAAAAGTCAAATTTCAAGAATATTGGTTCATATCACAACATATTAGACTATAAATAATTGTTAGAAATAAAGCTTCAAGAATTTTATTATTGCATTATATAGTTCATAGCAATAAATTTAAACATATTTTTATAGAATAAATGTAATATATAAATAATGATATGGCATATCAAAAATAAAATCATCATAAATATAGATTATAAATTACATTGTTTTAATTTTTTATTTTATAAAATGTCCAGAGAAATAAGGAAAATTAAAAGAAAAATGAAACTACAAATCTACGAATAAATTAATTATACGCTTATAATAGTAGAATTGTCAATGATTTTGGTAAAAAATGTAAAAAAAGATAAAAAAATAGTAGAAAAATGTCAAATTAAGTCGAAAGATATATATTCAGTAATTCTTATAAGAAGAGATGTTCTATTTTTACATATCTAAATGCTAAACTTATATTGAGCAAAAAGTGAAATTTCTGTCAGTTTATGCTTGCTGATTTAGATTTACGACTGTAATGAAGAAATATTAAACGTAATAGCAATTATAGTCTACTATTTAACAGCAATTTCTAAAAGATTTCTGATTAAATAATGAAGGGACTATGATTACATAGCCCTATTAATTACTAAATCTTTGTATTTTTGAGCTGCAACTTCAGGATTATGAGGTCCATTAAAATCTTTGATTGGTGCAAATTCTTTTTCTTTATCAACTCTTAATAGAGCTATATTATTAAAATAAGAAAAAGCATCAAATACAAATTGCTCAAATTTATAAATATTTGGTTTATCTGGAACTTGCTTCATACCTTCATAATTTACAAAAGCATTTTTCCTAAAAGCTCTATGGTATGGTAAATCTATATTAACCATTTTCTTAATTGCTTTTAAACTAAATAAATGTGCTAACATATTTGTTTCTCTATATAAATATTGCCCTTTTTCATTAGTAAGTTTAGACAATTCATTAGTAAAATTTTCACAATCAGCAATGGCTGGTCTACCATGTTTTCTAGCAAATACCCAAGAAATATCACTAGGGTTTTCCTTAAAAAGGGTTTTAGAACTAACCTCACATTTAGACCATATAGTATAACCAATAAAAATAGGATCTAAAGGATTAAGCAAAACATTGTCTACACCACCTACAAAAAGCCAATCTAGTTTTTTGCGCTCCATGTTTTTTACTAAACCAGCTTTATCCAGTGAAGTAAATAAGTTTCCATTTCCGTTAGAAGCAAAATTAATTTTATATATTTCTGATAAAACTAATTTACCATTTACATCTATAACTGGCAGATTGTCTTGAGGAAAAAACTTTATATTATTTCTATCATATCCGAAAAAATTATTTTGTTCAAAAAAGCTGATAGTATCAAAATGGTTATTAGTACTTGTCATAATATACCACGGAATATTAACTTTAAATTTAGTAGCAACATTTTGTATGTATCTACACAAAATTTCAAATAAAGAAATATCTGGATTAAGATCCAAGCAATATGTACCTTTAGGACCATTAAATCCAAGCCTAGATCCTTGCCCACCAGCAAGAGTTATAACACCAACTTTACCATACTTTAAAGCTTTTAATCCTAAACTTGTAAAAGACTTTTGTTTACTATTTGGCAATTCATCTTTAATCATATATGGAATAGGTTCCATTTCTTCTGTAGAATCTAGCACATCGAATTTAGACTTTTCATATAAGTGCAAAATGTGTTCAAAATTAATACTTAAAATTTGCTTCAACAAATTAGACTTTTGGCAATCTGTAAGCTCTCCATAAAACTGTATTAAATGTTCTTGACCATATTTACTTACAATTTCTTTAACCCTTTCTAAATCATTTTTCATAAGTAACCTCTCATCAATTAATATCAATTGATTAATATTATTTTCTTTTAGAATTCACTAAAAATATATAATACTAAAACTTCATATTTGCAAAATTAGTTGCACTTCTAAGCTCAAGAACAAGTTTATCCTTACTTGGAAGAGAAGAGCTCTTTAATATTGCAATTTCCTCTTCAATATTATATGGAAGGCGAATTAAACTAAAGTTTAAACTGGATAATTCTCTTGAGTCTAAATTCCCTTCTAATATAATATATGAAGCGAGTGTAGAAAATTTATTAGTTTCATCATAAAGATTATCATTTAACATCTCAATAGGCATACCAACACTACCAGGATTAAAAATTGTTTTATTCCTTACTCTAACAATATTAGGAGTATGAATATGCCCATAACCTACAATATCTGGAGTAGGGTCGTTTGGAGTTTTACCAATAAAGTCAGTATTCTCAAACAATTCCATTGGATTATGAATTTCTGTGGCCGAATATATAGTATTTTTATTAGAAAACATTGGATTAAAAACATAATCTAGCCCAAATGGTGATGAATGAAAAAGTCTTACTAAATATCCACTAATATAAAATTCATAGGATATTGGTAAATTATATATATAATTTGCACGTTCTTCACCAATTAAATCTCTTGTCCAAAATCTACCTTTAGGAATGCCAGGCCTTGCCACAGCTTCGTCGCAATTACCCTTTAGAATAACATCACACTTTTCACGTAATAAATCAATAACTAAGTCGGCACTACAACTTTTAAGAACACTATCTCCTAAGCAAAATATTTTATTAACTTTTCTTTCCTCAATATCTTTTATTACTGCCCTTAATGCTGTAATATTTCCATGTACATCAGAAATAATTGCAACTTTGTCCATAACACACCTCCGATTTTTGCAATTTAAAATATTATAATATAAAATGTAACATATTTCAATACATAGGTTACATAATTAAAAACATTATCCTGTAACTTTTAATGCATAAAACTTTACAGAATGTAGTGACAAATAAATAAAAAATGTATATGATATAATAATGCTAAATATGGGAGGAAGAAAAATGTTAAAAAATATTGGACATACACCAATGATTAAGATAAAATACAAAAATAAAGGAAATATAAACCATATATATACCAAATTAGAATATTATAATCCAACAGGTAGTATAAAAGATAGAGTTGCATATTATATCATTACAAAAGCAAAAGAAAGCGGTAAATTAAAGCCTAATATGCCAATAGTCGAAGCTACAAGTGGAAATACTGGTATATCTCTTGCTGCTTTGGGAACATTTTATAAACATCCTGTTTACATTTTTATGCCAGAATGGACCAGCGAAGAACGTGTGAAATTAATGAAAAACTATGGTGCAAATGTAATACTAATTTCAAGAGGACAAGGAGGATTCAAAAAATGCATACAAGAGGCAGAAAATTTAGCTAAGACTAAAAATGGATTTTTGGCAAATCAATTTTCAAATACGGATAATACTCTTGCACACTATGAAACAACAGGGGAGGAAATAATAGACGAATTACCAGAAAAAATAAGTGCATTTATCTCTGGTGTTGGAACAGGTGGAACGTTGATGGGAATCGGAAAAAAACTACAAAAATGGGATAAAAATATAGAGATTGTAGCACTAGAACCAAATAAAATGCCATTAATATCACAAAATAAAATAATAGGACCTCATAAAATCGAGGGAATTGGAGATGATTTTGTTCCAGATTTATTAGATAAAAACATGATAGATAAAATAATTCTAGTAGATGATGAAGACGCAATAAATATGTCTAGAAGATTAGCTAAGGGATTAGGATTGGGTGTAGGAATATCATCAGGGGCAAACATTATTGCCAGCATATTATATCAAGAGAAAGTAAACAAACCAGTTGTTACAGTATTTGCAGATGATAACAAAAAATATTTGAGTACTGACTTAAGCAAAGAAATTGATTTAAATAAAAATTTTGTTTCTAACAAAATAGAATTAGTTGGTTATGAAGTGGTATAAATTTGCATACACAAAGACTTCAGAAAATTCTAGTCACAATTCATAGCCTACGTAAATTGGTATATTAACTCTGGTTTGCCATAGTAAACTGGTATAGGCTATGAATTGTAATAAATTATACAAAAATCCATAAATTTGCATGTCATCACCTATTGACAAACTTTAACACTTTAAGTTATAATTATATTTGTTCGTAAACAATAAGTACAACAAGAAATCCCAAACTGAACACTTAAAGGTGTAGTACTGGAAGGAGGGGAATAAAATGTCAGAGGTTAAAGTTAATAATGGAAATATAGAAGATGCCTTAAAAAGGTTTAAAAGACAATGTGCAAGAAATGGAGTATTGCAAGAAGTTAGAAAAAGAGAACACTATGAAAAGCCAAGTGTAAAAAGAAAGAAAAAATCAGAGGCAGCAAGAAAAAGAAAATTCTAAAAATTACATATATGGGGGGCAAATGTGAATCAAATCATATTTAGCTCCTTTTTTCTTGTATAAATTTAAAATATTATTGTATAATAAGAGAAAAATAGTTACAGTTTCCATGTATTACCTTAAGCAAAACACAATAAAATGGTATTGCTAATCCGAAAATAGTTATAAAAAAGGAAAGAGTAACTCCATTATTAATTTACATTAAATTTTTCTTATGCAATCATTTTTTAATGTAAATGAAACTTATAAAATTGATTGTAAATATATTATATGAGGAGAAAAGAAAAATGAATTATAAAAAGACAGAAATAAAAGAGGGAATAAATTTACACAAAATAGATACAGATAAATTTAAAACTAATCTATATGCATTGTTTATTGCAACTCCATTAAATAGAGAAACAGTCACAAAAAATGCATTGCTTACAGCAATTTTAAGAAGAGGTACAGAAAATTTAAAATCGCAAGAAATAATAAGTAAAAAGCTAGAAGAGATGTATGGAGCAGAATTCAATTGTGGAGTAGAAAAAACAGGTGATAACCAAATACTAAAATTTTATTTAGAAGCAATTAGTGATGAATTTTTGCCAAATCAAGAAGAATTAACCCAAAACTGTATACAAATATTGTTTGATATAGTATTAAATCCATTAGTCGAAGGAAGCGGATTTAATAAGGAATATGTAGAAAGCGAAAAGAGTAATTTAAAACAAATTATAGAGTCAAAAATAGATAATAAAAGAGCGTATTCATTTGAAAGATGTATAGAAGAAATGTTCAAAAACGAGCCATATGGTTTATATAAATTTGGATATATAGAAGATTTAGAAAAAGTTACACCTCAAAATTTATACGAATATTATAAAACTTTAATAAATGAATGTAAAATAGATATTTTTGTATCTGGAACTATAGACAATAACAAACTTGAAAACATAGTAAAAGAAAACAAAGAAATACAAAAATTAAAGCCAAGAAAGCCAAAGTATATAGTAAATTCTGAAAAAACAGAAAAAAGAAAAGTACAAAAACCCAATATAGTAGAAGAACATATGCAAGTTGGACAAGGCAATTTAGTAATAGGCCTAGATGTTAATTCTGATATAGAAAATACAAAATTTATTGCGTCTGTATATAATGCAATTTTGGGAGGAGGAGCAAACTCAAAATTATTCCAAAATGTCAGAGAAAAAGAAAGTCTAGCATATACAGCAGGCTCAACATATAAAAGACAAAAAAATGTAATATATATAAGAAGCGGTATAGAAATTGCAAACTATGAAAAAGCATTAAATACAATAAAAAAACAATTGAAAGATATTAAACAAGGTAAATTTAGTGATGATGATATAAACAATGCAAAGCAATTAATTATTGAAACTATAAGAAGCATAAATGGAAGCCAAGACGGAGAAATAACCTATTATTATGGTCAAGAATTATCAGACGTGTTCTCATCAATAGAAGAATATATAAATAAAATTCAAAATGTAAATAAATCTGATATAGAAGAAATTGCTAAAGAAATTTGTATAAATACCATATATTTTTTAAGGGATTAAAACAATATAATAGCAAAAGATGCATT
>CALXND010000029.1 GCA_944389655.1 uncultured Clostridia bacterium
TCATCCATATATTTTCCCCCTATAACTAATGGTTTTCTCACATAATAATATTATATCACAAAGCCTACATAAAATCAATATTTATGTAGACTCATTTTGCACTATTTTCATAAATAATATCATTTATAGTATTTTTTTGCAATGAAATTACGAAAATGTAATATTTTTGTAATATTCTTCTAATTCACTTAATGCTCTATCTGCTAACTTTCCATATTTTACTTTCTTGTCCTTTATTTTTTCCGGTAATTCTGGTATAATCCCGAAATTTGCATTCATTGGCTGGAAATTTTTATTTTCTGTTGAAATATATTTTGCTAAAGCTCCGGTCATTGTTTTATCTGGGAAAATTATTTTCTCCTCTTCTTGAAGTTTAGTTCCATTGTTTTTATTCGTCTTTCTCTCATACATATTTACAGCATTTAGTCCTGCCACTAAACCAGATGCAATTGACTCTACATATCCCTCTACACCAGTAATTTGACCTGCAAAAAATATATTTCTGTTTTGCTTTAGATTATATGTATTATCCAAAAGCTCTGGTGAATTTATAAAAGTGTTTCTATGCATTACACCTAATTTCACAAACTCTGCATTTTCTAAACCAGGAATTAGGCTAAATACTCTTTTTTGTTCTCCAAATTTCAAATTTGTTTGGAAACCTACCATATTAAATATGTTCCCTTCTTTATTATCCTGCCTTAGTTGTACAACAGCATATGGCCTCTTGCCAGTTCTTGGATCTGTAAATCCTACTGGCTTTAGTGGACCAAATCTTAGTGTATCTATTCCTCTCTTAGCCATAACTTCAATTGGCATACAGCCTTCAAAGATTTCTCTTTTTTCAAAGTTATGTAATTCAACAACCTCAGCATTTACAAGCTCGTTCCAAAATTTCTCATATTCTTCCTTATTCATAGGTAAATTTATATAGTTATTCTCTTGGTTTTCTGCAATTCTTTTTTGCCAGTCATCAATCTTTTCATCTTTTCCTCTTTCTTGACTATACCTATCCCCCCAAAATGCAATATTCATATCAATTGTATCTTTTTCTATAATTGGAGCAGCTGCATCATAAAAATGTAATCCTTCTTCTCCCGTAAGTTCCTTAATTTCTTCTGACAAACTATCGGATGTGAGTGGTCCTGTTGCAACAATTACTATTCCATCATCTGAAAGTTTTTTTAATGATATTCTATTTTCTTCTTCTCTTACTTCTGAGGTAGTTTCTTCTGTAGTTAATATTCTTTCTTTTTTTCTATCCTCAGTTTGGTCGATTTTATCATTTTCGACAATTTTCCTATTTACATTTACTTCTGTATAATTTAGAGTATTTTCAGTCTGTCCAACTTCTTCAGATATAATTTCCACATTTTCTAAACCTTTTATTTTTCTAGTAATTTCTTCTGCAAACCTTTCTCTGTCAACTGCTAATGCTTGTCCCGCTGGAACTGCAACCTCATCTGCTGTCTTTATTAAAAGTGAATCTAAAATTCTAAGTTCTTCTTTTAGCAATCCGCATGCATTTGTATGCAAATTGGATTTAAACGAATTACTACAAACTATTTCTGCCAAATTCTTATTACTATGTGCTGGTGAATATTTTTTTGGCTTCATTTCATATAGCCTTACTTTAATTCCCCTTTTTGCTATTTGATATGATGCTTCGCATCCAGCTAAGCCACCACCAATTACTGTTATATATTCTTTCATCTTTCTATTTCTCCATATCCATATATATTTTAAAATAAATTATTTTCTAAATTTAATCCAGACATAGTTTAGCATTTTTTGTATCATATGTCAAATTATGTAAAATAGTAGTGCAAAAGGGGACTGTCCCCAATTGCACTATTTTTGAAAAATACCCTTGTTTATCTAAGCATTTTATGATATAATTTTTCACTAGTGAAATTGAGAAGGAATATAAAGGAGTATATGTGTAAGATGAATAAAAATGGTGAACAATACAAGGTTTTTAAGCAAGTTATAAATGCATTTTATACTAATGATACTAGCAAATCAAAAGAGATTCATCCCAAAATAGATAATTTAAGTATAGAACCCCAATTAATATATGATACTTTTCATAAAACATTAAAGGCTGAATTTAGGATTGGCGATGGTCAGCTTTATAAGATTAAAAGTTTGCCAGAATTTTTTGAGCATATGCTAAATAATGAAGAGGTTAAATATGGAGCAAAGTTGAATTTTATTCATACCAAAGATGCTTTTAAAGATTCTGACCAAAAGCTTTTAGAGTTTGTGCTTAAATATGCAGAAATTATCAAATATTCTAATGAAACTGTTGGCAGCTATGGTAAATACATGCGCACTATGAGTAACGAATATATAACTATTTCTAATACTGGCCTTGATGAACTTTTTGATGTATTACAAAATAAGAAAGTAAAGTTTAAAATGGATTCTAAAGATTCGGAAATTGTTTTTATAAATGAAAATCCTAAAGTTGTTTTTAGTATTGAGCAAGATAAATCTGGTGACTATATTTTAACTCCAAATCTTGATGTATTTTCATATGATATGATTAAAGGTTCTTCTTATAATTATATGTTAACATCAAACTTCTTGTACAGATGTGATAGCCATTTTTGCGAAACTGTATTAAAGCTTTTAAATGTTTATAGGGAGAATTATACTGCGTCTATTAGGCTAAAACGAGAAGAACTTCCCACATTTTGCTCTTTGATTTATCCAAAGTTAAAGGATAAAGTATCTCTTAAACATTTGGATAAATCTTTAATTGATAAATATATACCACAGGAATTGTTTGTAAAATTATATCTTGATTATGAAGAGAACAATTATATAACAGCTGATATTAAATTTGTTTATGGTGATAGAGAATTTAATCCTTTAGATGAAAATAATTTAACTATTGCAAGGGATATTTCCAAAGAGAATGAATATTTAGATATTTTTGTAAATACTGGTTTTATGTTGGATAGAGAAAATAAAAGATTAATACTTGCAAATGATGATATGATCTACCAATTTCTCTCAGAAGAAATTGATGAATATATGCAAAAATTTGAAGTGTTAGTTACAGATAATTTTAAGAATAAAGAAATACGAAAGCCCAAAATAGGCTCTATTGGTGTTAAAATTGAGAATGATTTATTAAGAATTGATTTGTCTCAAATGGATTTTGATGTTAATGAGATTCGAGAAATAATGGAAAAGTATACATTAAAGAAGAAGTTCCATAGGTTAAAAGATGGTAGTTTTTTGGAGCTTGAAGAAAATGAGACAATGAATTTTATAAATAGCCTTATGGAAAATGAAGATGTAGGTTTTGACGAAATACAAAAAGGCGAAATCAAATTGCCTGTTTCTAGAACTATGTATTTAGATAGGATTTTAGAGACGATTGATACTAATGTGGTTAAAGGTGAAAATTACAAAAAAATTGTAAATCAAATTTCTAAAAGAGATATTGAAGATAACATTCGACTACCAAAAGGATTAAAATCTGAGCTTAGAAATTATCAGGTAACTGGTTTCAAATGGCTTAAGATATTAGACATGTATAAATTTGGTGGTATACTTGCAGATGATATGGGGCTTCGGAAAAACAATACAGCTACTTGCTGTTTTACAGTCTTATCTAGAAGAAAATCCTATAGCGAAGCCAAGTATTGTTGTATGTCCAAGTTCGCTTTCTCTTAATTGGAAAAATGAGATTGCTAAATTTGCACCTAGCATAAAAACCTTAGTAGTACATGGAAATTCGGAAGAAAGAAAATTACAAATAGAAAATATAAAAAACTATAATTTGGTAATTACTTCTTATGACTTACTAAAAAGAGATATAGAATTATATCAAACTGCCAATTATGATTTTAAATATATTATTGCCGATGAGGCACAATACATAAAAAATAATAATACTCAAAATGCCAGAGCAATAAAGGAAATAAAATCTGAAACTAGATTTGCATTAACTGGTACACCTATAGAAAACTCTTTATCAGAGCTTTGGTCAATTTTTGATTTTATTATGCCTGGGTATTTATATAATTACAAAAAATTTAAAGAAATTTACGAAGTGCCAATTGTAAAAGATAACGATAATTGGGCAATGAATAAATTAAAAATGCTAATTGAACCATTTATTCTTCGCAGAACTAAAAAGGAGGTTTTAACAGAGCTTCCTGATAAAACTATTAGTATTTTAAATAATGAAATGCAGGACGAACAATTAGAGTTATATTTAGCATATTTAAACAATGCTAGAAAAGAGGTTCAAGAAGAAATTAAAAACAGTGGCTTTGAAAAAAATCAAATTAAAATACTTGCATTATTAATGAGACTAAGACAAATTTGCTGTCATCCTTCATTATTCATCTCAGATTACACAGGTGGAAGCAGTAAACTTAACCAATGTATAGAAGTGGTAAAAGATGCTATATCATCTGGGCATAAAATTTTGTTATTCTCTGGATATTCTAGTATGTTAGAGATAATTGAGCAAGAATTAAAGAAGGAAAAAATAAAGTATTTTAAATTGACTGGCCAAACCAAAGTCGGTGACAGAATAAAACTGGTAGATGAATTTAATACAAACGAAGAGATAAAAGTATTTTTAATATCACTTAAAGCCGGAGGAACTGGACTAAATTTGATTGGTGCAGATATGGTTATTCACTATGATCCATGGTGGAATTTATCTGCTGAAAATCAAGCAACAGATAGAACATATAGAATAGGCCAAAAGAAAAATGTACAAGTATACAAGCTAATAACTAAAGACTCTATAGAAGAACGAATTTACGAATTACAAGAAAGGAAAGCCCGTCTTGCAAAAGCAATGCTTTCAACTGAACAAACTTTCTTAAACAAGCTATCTAAAGAAGATATTATGGCACTATTTGAATAAATTTGCGCAAATGGGGTCTGACCCCATTTGCGCATTATTTTTTCTCCTTTGTTGGTTTATTCCATGAGATATAATCACATGTTTTTGGATTATTTTCACATATATAAAATTTTCTCTTCTTTTTTGATTTTCTTACTTGTATCTTCCCTCCACATTTTGGGCAAGGTACGTCTATTGTCTCTACTAGTGGTTTTGCGTTTTTACATTCTGGATACCCTGGACATGCCAAAAATTTTCCGTATCTTCCGTATTTTATTACCATCATTCTTCCACATTTATCGCATGGAACGTCTGAAACTTCTTCTTTTAGTTCTACATGTTCTAATTCTTTTTCTACTTTTTCTACTTCTGCTTCAAATGGTCCATAGAATTCTCTTATTACTTGTTTCCAATTTTCTTTTCCTTCTGCAACTTCATCAAATTCTTCTTCTATTTTCGCTGTGAATTCTACGTTTATTATGTCTGAAAAGTTTTCTGTAAGTAGTTTATTTACTACTTTTCCTAATTCTGTTGGTACTAGTTGCTTTTTGTCTTTTTCTATATATCTTCTTTCTATTATTGTTGTAATTGTTGGTGAATATGTACTTGGTCTTCCTATTCCTTTTTCTTCTAATGCTTTTACTAAACTTGCTTCTGTATACCTTGGTGGTGGTTCTGTAAAGCTTTGTTTTGAGTCTAGCTTTTTCTTAATTACTTCTTGCCCCACTTTAAGCTCTGGTACAAAGCTTTCCTCGTCTTCATCTGTTTTATTGTCTGATGTCTCTACATATAGTGTCATGAATCCTTGAAATTTTAGTGATTGTCCGCTTGCTCTAAAATTGTATTTATTTACATCTATATTTGCAGATATTGTATCATAAACTGCTGATTGCATTTGGCTTGCTAAAAATCTATTGTATATTAATTTGTATAATTTGTACTGGTCTTTAGTTAAATTTTCTTTTATACTTTCTGGGTTTAAATCAATATATGTTGGACGTATGCCTTCGTGTGCATCTTGAGAGTTTTGCTTTGTTTTATAATATCTATTTTCGTAGTATTCTTCTCCATATTGTTTTACTATCTCTTTTTTGGCTGCTGCTCTTGCTTCTTCTGAAATACGGGTTGAGTCTGTTCTCATGTATGTTATTAATCCTACTGTTCCTTTGCCTTCTACTTTTACGCCTTCATATAATCCTTGTGCTATAGACATTGTCTTTTTTAATGTAAATCCTAACTTTCTAGATGCTTCTTGTTGCATTGTGCTAGTTGTGAATGGTGGAGCTGGTGTTCTCTTCTTTTCGCCTTTTTTTACGTCTGATACAATGTATTTACCATTTTCTATATTTTTTAGAATATCATCCACTTCTTCTTTTGAATGTATTTCTATTTTCTTTTTTTCTTTTCCATAAAGTCTTGCAATAAACGTTTTATTTGAATTTTCATCTAATAATGTAGCGTAAATATTCCAATACTCCTCTGGTATAAATTTTTCTATTTCTTCTTCTCTATCTACTATTAATTTTACTGCTACTGACTGAACTCTACCAGCAGATAACCCTCTTCTTACCTTTTTCCATAAAACTGGGCTCATTTTGTAGCCCACTATTCTATCTAATACACGCCTAGCTTGTTGTGCATCAGTTAAGTTCATATCTATTTTTCTAGGATTTTTCATGGAATTTTGTACTGTTTCTTTTGTTATCTCATTAAATGTAACTCTGCAAACACTATCTTGAGGTATTCCTAATATATATGACAAATGCCATGCTATTGCTTCTCCTTCACGATCAGGGTCAGTTGCAAGGTATATTTTTTTAGCTTTTTTTGCCTCTGCTTTTAATGATTTTATTAAATCTCCCTTACCTCTAATGTTTATATATTCTGGTTCAAAGTCGTGATCTATGTCTATACCCATTTTTGATTTTGGTAAATCTCTAATATGTCCCATAGAGGCTACTACTTTTGTACTTCCCCCTAAAAATTTTTTTATTGTATTTGCTTTTGCTGGTGATTCAACAATTATTAATTTATCTGCCATTATTTGTGTAATAATAACCTTTTTGTTATTATTTTCTCCTTCCCTAAAAAATAGTCTATATAGTATGATAACTTATATTTTCTCTTTTTGCAAGTTTTATACTAAATAAATTTGAAAAATCAGTTTTGGATTATTCCAAAACTGATATGTCCGATATTACATCATCTACTGATATAGGTGTTACTTTATTTAGCATTAAAATTTCTAATAATTTGTCTACTTCTTTTTCTTTACTAGATAAATTGTTTACTATTTTTGTTTCAATATTGAATTTTTCATTTCTTCTTTTCTTTTTTACTACTTCAATTCCATATTTTCTTCCGTGCTTATCTGCCAAGTAATGAGTTTCGTAGTATTCTAGCTCTATTTTCTCGTCCTCACCTATTTCGTCAGAATCTGAGCTATCTATTACTGTCCTCCCAAATAAACTCTTTTTGTATTCCATCTTTTGTTCCCCCTTTCCTATATATACGACTCTTCTACTATAATACAAAAATACTGAAATAGCAAGGACTTTCGTATTCCACTGTTCGACATTTTTCGACATGTGAGGTTATTTACATATAAAAATTGTTTGTTAAAAATGTAATTTTCATTTTAAAGTACACTTTATTATTTACACTTACCATTAGTTGTCCTACGTAAAAAAAGAAAGCAGACTTTTGGTTTAAGTTCAAAATACTGCTTTCTTTTTACTACTTCAATTTTAATTCAAACTTTATTTTACAATTTCTTTTATTTCTTTATAAATTCTTTCTTCTACTTTTGGCATATCTACCTTTGCCGCATTTATTTCCATCTGTTTTAAAATTTCTTTGTTATTTACTATACTCTCAATAGTTTTTTCTAAAATTTCTGAATTTAAATCCTTATCAAGTATTATTTTTGCTGCTCCAACATTTTCTAAAACTTTTGCATTGTATTCTTGATGATTTTCTGTAGCAAATGGAAATGGTATAAATATTGCAGGCTTTTGCACTACTGCAATTTCTGTAATTGTCATTGCTCCGCTTCTGCACACTACCAAATCGCAAACATTCATTACCTCTTCCATGTTATATATGTATGGTAATATTTTTACATTTTGAATTTCGTCAATATTCATATGTAATTCTAATAACTTGTTTTTAATTTTTTCGTACTGTTCTGGACCTGCTGCCCAAATAATCTGGTAATCTTTATTCTTTTTATTTACTATTATTTCTAGTAAACTTTTATTTATACTTTGCGCACCCTGGCTTCCTCCAAAGGCTAATACTAATGGTTTATCTACTCCAAACCCCAGATTTTCTCTAGCTTCTTCAAATTCTATTTGGTTTAAATATAATTTTTTTATTTTGACTGGATTCCCAGTTACAACAACATTTGTTGCTCCTACTAACCTCTCTTTTGCCTCATTAAATCCTACCAGTATTTTATCTGCTTTCTTTTTTAGTAGTTTTACTGCAACTCCTGGAAATGCATTACTTTCATGTAATATTACTGGTATACCTAATTTTTTTGCTGCAATTACTACTGGAATACATATATAACCACCTGTTCCAATAACAATATCTGGCCTAAATTCCTCTAATATTTTTTTTGCTTCTGAGATAGACTTATATGTTGCATATAGATTTTTTAAATTATTTATTGTAATTTTTCTCTCTATTCCATATGCATTTATTGTTCTAAGTTTATAGCCTGCTCGTGGGACTAAATCTTTTTCTAGATTTCTATTTGTTCCTATAAATTCTATTTTTGACTTTGGCTCTTCGTTCATAATTTTATTTGCTATTGCAATTCCTGGATTTATATGCCCACCAGTTCCTGCAGCAGCTATTATTACTTTCATTCTTTATCACATTCCTTCCTAAGGCACAGAACTGGTTGAAAAAAATTAAATGTTGAGCAATTTATTAGGCGTACTCTGTGTACATTAATTAAATTTTAAATAATATTTGATAACTCCAAAATTATAATTATTTTTCAACCATACCTCTATAAATTCTGAACTTTTTTACACTTTTGACCTCGATTTTGAAATATTCAGCAATATTCCACACATTGCTAAAAGTATTACTAATGCTGTACCACCTGCACTAAAGAATGGTAATGACATACCTGTATTTGGTATTGTATTTGTTACAACTCCAATATTAATTACAACTTGAACCATTACAAGTGTGGTAATTCCTGTTGCAAGTAAACTACCAAACATATCTGGTGCTTTCATTGCTATAATTATTCCTCTCCAAATAAATAGTGCAAATAAAACTATTACAATAACACAGCCAACAAATCCTAGTTCTTCTGCTAAAATTGAAAATATAAAGTCATTTTGTGGCTCTGATACATATAAATATTTTTGCTTGCTTTCACCTAGTCCTACTCCAAATAATCCTCCTGAGCCTATTGCATATAAACTTTGTATTGTTTGCCAACCTTGACCCGTTGGGTCTTGCCATGGATCCATATAGTTTAAAATTCTGCTTAATCTAAAGTTACCGTCTCCTGCGCTCTCTCCTGCCATTGAAAAATATGCCATAAGCGCTACTATTCCGCCTCCGCCAAATACAAGCCCTGTTATAATGAAATATAGCAATCTACATCCTGCCATAAGCATCATAACAAATGTAATTGCGCTCATTACTACACCAACACTTAAGTGATTTTGTATGAATAATGCTATAAGTACTGGTGGTATTATGTACAATAGCGGATATACAAATCCTTTTTTAAAACTTCTCAGATCTTCTTTATGATCAGCTAAATATCCTGCATAAAATACTATCATTCCAATTTTGGTTATCTCTGATGGCTGAAACTGTGTAAAGCCTAGGTTTATCCATCTTCTTGCTCCTCCACCTTCTGCCCCTAATCCTGGTATTAATACTAGCAATAGTATACCTACTGATCCCCAATATATTAACCAGTAAAATTTTTTGTATATCCTATAGTCTACCTTTGAAACAAACCACATTACTGCTAATCCTAAAACAGCAAATATTGCTTGTTTGGTAACATATGTATAACTATCACCAGTTTCTGCTAATGCCGATGGCGCACTTGCAGATAATACCATTACTATTCCAAATGAAAGCAATATTAGTATTATTATTACAAGGACAAAATCGACCTTACTTTTTGGGGTTGTTTTCAATCCTTTTGCTCTATTTTGCATTGCGTAAGCCAATCCTTTCCGAATTTAACATTCTTATTTCTTTTGTTTCCTACTTTACTAAATATTTATCCAGTCGTTTTTATATTGAACTCTAATAATTTTTTTGTAGTTTAATTGTTGCTTAGTTATTAAATAATATCTTATCCTTTATCGATTTTTAACTAGCTATGTTCTATATTGCATATAATCCAATGATACAAAAAACTAATGTAATTAAACTAAATACTGAAACTATTTTGTTTTCTTTCCAGCCAGATAATTCAAAATGATGATGTATTGGTGTCATTTTAAAAATTCTATTTCCTGTCTTTTTAAAATATGTTACTTGTATCATTACAGATAATGTTTCGATTATTGGGACTATAGCTATTATTAGCAATAATAAAGGCATTTTTAAATACAATGCTATTCCTGCGATAGCTCCTCCTAGCATAAGTGAACCTGTATCTCCCATCATTACTTTTGCTGGGTTTAAGTTAAATAGCAAGAATCCTAGGCAAGTACCTATAAGTATTGCTCCAAATATTGTTACCTCTTTTACTCCTAAAAGTATTGAAATAACTGTTAGTGATGTTATTATAATTGTTGTAACACTAGTTGATAGTCCGTCTATTCCATCAGTTAAATTTACTGCATTTGTAGTTGCAAGCATTACTATAACAGCAAATGGTATGTATACCCATATTGGAAGCGTTATATATTCTTTTACAAATGGTATGTACATATCTGTTCCTATATTAAATATTTTTAAAAGTACTATTGTGTATGCTACTGCTACTATTAAAAGTCCAAGCATCTTTGCTTTTGGGCTAAGTCCTTTTGTGTTTTTTAGTATTAATTTTTTAAAATCATCTATAAACCCTATTAGTCCAAATCCTACTGCTACACCTATTAATGGTAAGAGTGCTTTTGCTATTTCTGGTTGATCTGAAGCATAATTTAAATATAGGAAACCTCCTAATAAAATTATTACTATTATCATTATTATTCCACCCATTGTTGGTGTACCTTGTTTTTTTAAATGTGATTGTGGTCCTTCTTCTCTCTCTATTTGACCTACTTTCAGTTTTCTCAGTATTGGTACTATTATTATTGACAGCACAACTGATGCTATAAATGACAATAATAATATTTTATTTTGATATTGCATACTGTTTCCTCCTTCGTCTTTTTCCTATTAATCTTTCACTCTAGCCCATTTCTTCTATTATTTCATTTACTATCTTATTCTCATCAAATGGGTATCTTTTTTTGTTTATCTCTTGATATTGCTCATGTCCCTTTCCTGCAAGTACTATTATATCTTTTTTATTTGCCATTTTTATAGCTTTTCTTATAGCTTCTTTTCTATCTATAATACATTCATATTTACCATTTGTCTTTTTTATTCCAGCTTCAATATCATTTACTATATCCTCTGGCTTTTCTGTTCTAGGATTATCAGATGTAATTATTGTATAATCTGCAACTCTTCCAGAAACCTCTCCCATCATTGGTCTTTTATATTTATCTCTATCTCCTCCACAACCAAATACAGAGATTACTCTTCCTTTTGTATATATTTTTACAGAAGAAAGAATTTTTTCTAAACTTTCTGGTGTGTGTGCATAGTCTATCATAATTGTTAAACCTAATTTATTGTCTACTAGCTCGCTTCTTCCTGGTACCCTAATATTTAAAAGTGCTTCTTTTATGTTTTCGCTACTACAATCAAATTGAATTGCAACTGCTATAGCTGCTAAAGAGTTATATACGCTAAATCTTCCTGGGATTGATACTTTTATTCTTTCGTTTCTATCCCCAATTTTTACTTTAAAGTCTACATATTGATTTGTAACTGTAATATCTTTTGCAAGTAAATTACAATAATTATCTATTCCATATGTAGATATATCGCATTCTGGTACCATTTTTGGTATTGTTACTGCATATACATCATCTGCATTTATATACCCCTTCTTGCACATTTTAAACAATTTTACTTTTGATTTGAAATAATCTTCCATGTCTGAATGTTCTTTTTCGCTTATGTGGTCTTCTGCAAGGTTTGTAAATATACCTATATCAAAATCACAACCTGCAACTCTATCTAGTTTTAAACTTTGTGAAGATACTTCCATTACAACTACTTCGCATTTTTCTTCTACCATTTTGCTAAATATTTCTTGTAATTTTAAACTCTCCGGTGTTGTATTTTCATTATTTGCAACCTTTCTATCTCCCACATATGATGCTACTGTTCCTATTAATCCAACTTTTATTCCTTGTTTTTCTAAAATATCTCTAATCATGTATGTAGTTGTTGTTTTACCTTTAGTTCCTGTAACTCCTATAAGTTTAAACTTTTTTGATGGATTTTCATAAAAATTACATGCTGAAATTGCAAGTGCATATCTTGTATTTTCAGCTAATATCAATGTAATATTTTCTGGAACTTCGTTTAGCATTTCTCTTGTAAATTCTCCTTGCTCTGCTATTATTGCAGTAGCACCATTTTCTATTGCTTCTGCAATATGCAAATGACCATCAGAGTCATACCCTTTAATTGCAACAAATAAATCGTTTTCTTTTACATCCTTTGAATTATTTTTAATGTTTTCTATATTTATGTCTAAATTTCCTCTTACTTTTAAGTTTTCTATTCCAGCCAATATGTTTTTTAGTTGCATATTGTTTCCCCCTTCTTAATTTTAAAATATGCCTTTTACATTATATAACTATTTCTTTCTTTTGTACATAGTTTGACATTTTTTTCTTGATTTTTTGTTAGTAACTTACTTGAATCTTTGAGCCCACATTTACTTTTACTCCGCTTATTGGCATTTGGCTTACCACACTATTATTTGATACATCCTCTTCTGTTTCTTCATAGCTTATTTCAAGCCCTACTTTTTCTAATTCTTGTTTTGCATCAGAAATTGTCATTCCCTCTATATTTGGCACTTCTACTTCTTCTACCACATCATCTTCATTTAGATTATTCTTTTCTACTTCTAAGTATGGCAATACCTCTCCTAATACTTGTGATCCTATAGGTGCTGCAACTCCTCCTCCTTGGTGTCCTCCCTCTCCTGTTGGATTATATAATGTTATTAGTACTACTACCTGTGGAGCTTCTACTGGTGCTACTCCTACAAATGATGTAACATATTTTCCAGTATCTACTCCATCTTCTGATGTCCCTGTTTTACCTCCTACTGAATATCCCTTTACTTGCGCGTTTTTTCCTGTTCCTTCTGCTACAACTGTTCCCATCATACTAAGTACGCCTTCTGCTGTTTCTTTAGAAATTACTCCTGCTGTCTCTTCTACTGGTACATCTTTTACCTCCCCTGTTTTGCTATCTATAATTTGTTTTACTATACGTGGCTTTACATATATTCCTTTGTTTGCTATTGTGCTTACAGCTGTAATCATTTGTATTGGTGTTATTTCAAATCTTTGCCCAAACGATATAGTTGCGAGTTCTATTGGGCCTACCTTATCTTCTTTTAAGAATATACTCCCTGCTTCTCCTGGAAGGTCTATTCCAGTCCTTTTTAGCAATCCAAACTTTTCTAAGTAATCATAATATTTACTAACCCCAATTTTTTGCCCTAACCCTATAAATACTGGATTACACGAATTCATTAATGCCTGCCTCAAACTTTCGCTTCCATGTGGTCTATAGTATCTCCAGCAACTTATTCTTACTCCTTCTATTGTTATTCCTCCTGTACAGCAAAATTCGCCTTCTTTATCTGTTGTGGTAATTCCTTCCTCCAATGCTGCTGATGCTGTAATAAGTTTAAATGTAGATCCTGGTTCGTATGTATCTGCAACTGCTTTATTTCTCCATACTTTCTGCATTTCTTTTACCTGTTCTGTTTCTGACATATTATCCCAATTTCCTTTTAGTTCTTCTATTGTTGTTTCGTATGGTTCATTTAAGTTATAGTTTGGATATCCTGCCATTGCTAATATGTCTCCAGTTTTTGGGTTCATTACTATTATGTTTCCACCATCTGTACACTTATTATCTATACATGCCTCTTTTAAATATTTCTCTGCGATGCCTTGTATTGTTGCATCTATGCTTAGTACTAAGTCGTTTCCATCTATAGCAGATGTATAATTTTCTCCTTCTCCTTCTATCTCTCCTCCATTTGCATCTGTTACTTTGGTAATTCGTCCTTTTTCTCCTTGTAGTTCATCTTCATAAATCGCTTCTATCCCATCTAATCCTTGGTTATCTGATCCACAAAATCCTATTACTTGAGATGCCAAACTATTATATGGATAGTACCTTTTGGTGTCTTCATCTATATTTATACCTGTTTCTATTTTATTTGCTTCCATCCAATTTCTAAGTTCATCTGCTTTTTCCTTATCTACTTTTCTTACAATTGTTTCAATAGATGTATTCTTTTTTACTTTTTTTAAAACTGTTTCATAATCAAGCTCAAATATGTTACTAAGCGCTTCTGCCACTTTTTCTTTATTTTCTTTTGCTATATTATTTGGATTTACTGTTATAGTATTTACTGTACTACTTACAGCGAGAACTGTTTTTCCTGTAGCATCATATATTGTTCCTCTTCGCGGATTTACTGTTCTATCTAAACTCTGTTGCTCTAAGGCCATTTCTTTTAGCTCATCTCCCATTACAAATTGTATCCAGCCTATTCTTCCTATAAAAAGTCCTGCAATTAATACAGTTACTAGCATCCACACTTTCATTCTTTTTCTTCTACTTATTCCACTATATTTTTCTATTGGCTTTATTTTTTCTAATTTTTGCTCTTTTTTAAATCTTCTCTTTTGTTTCTTTTCTGACTTCTTTTTTAGTTTTTCTATGTTTTCTGGTTTCTCTGTCTTCATTTTATATATTTCTTTTTTGTTAATTCTACCTTTTCTTTTGGGCTCCTTTCTTCGTAGTTTATTTTTCATGTTTTGCTCTTATTCCCTCCTTAATTTTCTCTTTAATTTTAATTTTTTTCATAAGTACTTGTTTTAACATCTACTATATTTCTTCTAAATCTACTATAAATTCTATTCAGAGGGCATAAAAAAAGACTAAAATATATTAATTATATTTAGTCTTTTATTTACCAAGAATTGTGTTTAAAATTTTTTGAAACCAATTTTCGTTATCGTCTATTACTACTTTCTCACTTGCTGGTTCCACATAATCTTTTTTATCTAAATTTACATATACTTTTTGGCTGTTATCTAATTTTTGCATTCCTAATTTTTTCTCGGCCGTTTTTTCTATGTTGTTAAGATTTAGGCTATTTTCTAAATTGACTTTTAGTTGTTCATTATCTTTTTCAATAGCTGCTAAATTACTTTTTAGTTTTTCGTTTTCATTAAAGCTTTCATTTATTAGTGAATTTCTATAACTTATGACAAACAAACTAGCAAATATCAAAAATACATATGCTACAACCTTTACTTGACTTTTTAATTGTCTTTTAGGTTTTTTCTTTTCTAGTTTTTTCTTTACAGTAGATTTTTTATGATATTGTTCTTCTATTGGGCTATAGTCTGGTTCTAGTTTTCTAGGGCTAGTTTCATATTGGTATCTACTATACCTATAGTTTGGCATAAGATTATTCACCTCTTTTCTTTATCTTAACGTTTATTTGTTTTTTCTTTCAAATATCCTTAGTTTAGCACTTTTGCTTCTGCTGTTTTCTTTTTGTTCTTGTTTGCTTGGAATAATTGGTTTTTTTGTTATAATTTTTCCATATGATGTGTAATTACATACACAGTATGGTAAATCTTTTGGGCATGTACATCTTCCTTCTGCTTCTATAAACGCATCTTTTACCGCTCTATCTTCTAGTGAATGGAATGTAATTACAGCAAGTCTTCCACCTTCGTTTAGCATTTTTATAGATTCTATAATTGTGTTATATAATGGTTCTAATTCATTATTTACTTCTATTCTAATTGCTTGGAATGTTCTTTTTGCTGGATGTCCATCATTTTGTTTTGATTTTGGAATTGAGTTTCTTATAATTTCTACAAGCTCATCTGTCGTTTCTATTGGTTTTATTTTTCTTTGCAAACATATATTTTTTGCAATATTTTTTGCAAATTTTTCTTCTCCATATTTTAAGATGATTTCTGATAGTTTTTCTTCTGAATAGCTATTTACAACTTCCTTAGCTATAAGAGTCTGGGTTTTATCCATTCTCATGTCTAGTTTAGCGCTACCCATATAGCTAAATCCTCTATTTCTCTCGTCTAGCTGATATGATGATACTCCCAAATCTAACAAAATCCCATCTACTTTTTGTATTCCTTCTTTTTGCAAAAGTTCTTGTATATTATCGTGATTTCCGATGTATGTATTTTACATTTTTGTAATCTTTTAATCTTTGTTTTGCTGCTTTTAAAGCTTCTTCGTCTCTATCTATTCCTATAAGTAAACCATCAGCAGATAATTTTTCTATTATTTTGCTACTGTGACCTGCTCCTCCGAATAGTTCCATCTACATATATTCCATTTGGTTTTATATTTAGTCCCTGTATGCATTCTTCTAGCATTACTGGTTTATGTTTAAATTCCAATCTTTACACTCCTATTGTAGTTTGAAAAATAGCATAATCAGTTGGTATGATAATACCAACTGTATGCAAAAGCTTTAAAGTACTGATTTACAGCATTTTTTTCTTTCGTCTATTTAATTCTTTTGTGCACTTTTATTTTTTCTTAAGTAATTTTTTTATATTTTTTCTTTTGAGGTTAAACAAATTGACTTTATATTATTATTTGTTTAAATCAATATTTGCTTAAATATTTTTGTTTGCTGTTTAGTATTTGGTAGACTTTATATTTCTTAGAAAATAGAAAATTTAAATTTTCTATTTTCTAAGATTATCTTTTGTTTCGTTAACTCTTTTGTTCAATCTTAAAATTCTTTTTATCTTTTGTAATTTTTATTTTTTTCTTTTGTGTGGTTATCACTTAAGGGTGTGCAATAATTGCATAGCAATTTTGCACATTTGGCTAAAAATTTTGCCTTATCCTTTTTTCTTTTGTGTAACAAATGAGAACCTTCTTTAGTTAATTAATGTTTTATCTTTTGTTATTTATATAAACTTTTTATAAAAGTTATATACCAAGCATTGTCATATTTTCTGCAATTTCATCTGCTGAAATATTTTCTTCACTGTTATATTCTTTCCATTTTTCTTTGTTCCAAATTTCAATTCTTGTTCCTACTCCGATTATTACTACCTCTTTTTCCATTTGTGCATATTCTCTTAAGTTTCCTGCAATTAGGAATCTTCCTTGTTTATCTATTTCGCATTCAATTGCACCTGATAAGAAAAATCTTACGAAGTCTCTTGCGTTTTTGTTTGTAAGTGGAAGTGTTTTTAGCTTTTCTTCAAAGTTTGTCCATTCTGTTTGTGAGAAACCAAATAAGCATCCGTCAAGCCCTTTTGTTATTATGAACTTTTCTCCTATGTCTTCTCTAATTTTTGCTGGCATTATTAATCTGCCTTTTGCATCTAGAGAATGCTCATATTCGCCTATTAACACTTTGCTTCACCTCTTCTCACTTTTACACCACTTTGTACCACTTCTCTCCACTTCATTTAAATTTTAATACAAGTATTAATAAATTGCAAGTGTTTTTGGAAATTTTTTTCAATTTTTTTAGCTGGAGTAACTTTTAAATGTAATTTAAATAAAATTTCACTATATTTTATCTTACTCATTCAAACTGTTCAATATACGTCAAAATATATATGTATGTAAATTTTTAGTAAGCGGTCAATAAAAACTCATAAACTCATATTGACCGCTTACCTATATTCATGCTTCTTTGCTTAAATTCTACCTATTTGTCCATCTGATGTATTTTCTGCTGATATATAATCAGCCACTATCAAATATACATTACTTTAATCTGCATAAAATATTCTCCATTTATCCACTCCTTCATGTGAC
>CALXND010000030.1 GCA_944389655.1 uncultured Clostridia bacterium
AATCCAGTATTAAAAATCTAAATTTATAAAAGGAACAAGTAAAATGAAAAAAATAGGACTATATGTACATATTCCATTTTGCAAGCAAAAATGCGAATATTGCGACTTTAAATCATATGCAGGAAAAGAAAAACTAATAAACGAATATATAAAATGGTTAAAAATAGAGATTGGAGAAGTTGGCAATGGTAACAAACTAGATTACGAGAGTGGAAGAGACGATTTAGTGGTTATAAATACTATTTATATAGGTGGGGGAACGCCATCTGTTTTAGAGCCCGAGCAAATACAAGAAATCATGGAAACAATAAAAAATAGTTTTCAAATAGAAAAAAATGCAGAAATAACAATTGAAATAAATCCTGGAACTGTTGATGAGGAAAAATTAAGAATATATAAAGAAAGTGGAATAAATAGGATAAGTATAGGTCTTCAAAGTACACATGATAGGCTACTAAAAAAGCTTGGCAGAATACATACATATCAGGATTTTTTAGAAACATATAACTTGGCTCGAAAAATAGGATTTAAAAATATAAATGTAGACTTAATGTTAGGGCTTCCAAATCAAACCATCCATGATTTAGAAGATAGTATAAAAGAAATAATAACTTTAAAACCAGAGCATATTTCTGTATATTCTTTAATCATTGAGGAAGGAACACCATTTGAAAAAAGGGTTTTAAATTATGAAATGAAACTCCCAGATGATGAGCTAGAAAGAAAAATGTATTGGAAGACCAAAGAAATGTTACAAAAGGCAGGGTACATACACTATGAAATATCTAATTTCGCAAAAAAAGGATATGAATCTAAACATAATACAAATTGTTGGAATCAGGAAGAATACATCGGAGTAGGAGTAGCAGCACATTCATATACAAATAATGTAAGATATTCTAATATAGATAGTGTAGAAGAGTACATAGAAAATTATAAAACAGGAGATATATCTAATAACTTTGTTTTTCATGAAAAACAGGATAAAAATGCAAAAATGAAAGAATTTATGATGCTTGGATTAAGAAAAATAGAAGGAGTTAATATATGTAGTTTTAAGAGTAAATTTGCTGAAAATCCTATATATGTATTTAGAAAAGAGTTAGAAAAATTGGTAAATGAGGAATTATTAGAAATAGATGGTGACGTAATAAAGTTAACAGACACGGGATTGGACTTGGCCAATTTAGTTTGGGAGGAATTTGTATAAAAAATAAAAAAATTTGTAAAAAACTATACAAAAAACACATATTAATGATATAATTTCTAAGTAATAATTAAATAGATTAAAATTTAGTTTGAAAAGGATAAATTTCAAACTTTATATTGATGGAAGGAATGAAGTAATTAAATGGGTAACATTGTTTTGTTAGACGATTTAACAATAAATAAAATAGCTGCAGGTGAGGTTATAGAAAGACCAGCCTCAGTTGTAAAAGAATTAGTCGAAAACTCTATAGATGCAGGAGCAAATAAAATACAAGTAGAAATAAAAAATGGAGGAATTTCATACATTAGAATTACCGATAACGGAAAAGGTTTTTTACCAGACGATATGGAAATAGCATTTGAAAGACATGCCACGTCTAAAATAAGAGAGGCATCAGATTTGGAAACTGTAACATCAATGGGGTTTAGAGGTGAAGCTTTAGCAAGTATTGCAGCTATAAGTGATGTAGAATTAGTAACAAAAACAGCAGATAATGATATAGGTAAAAAAATAGAGGTAAAAGGTGGCAATGTTGTAAATTTTGAAGATGCAGGATGTCCACAAGGTACAACAATAACAGTTACAGATTTATTTTATAATACGCCAGTAAGATATAAATTTTTAAAAAAAGATTTCACAGAAGCAGGATATGTAGAAGATGTTGTTACAAGAATAGCACTAGTACATCCAGAAATATCTATTAAATTAATAAGCGCAGGAAAAGTAATTATTCAAACAACTGGTAATGGGGACATGAAATCTGTTATATATAGTATATACGGAAAAGATGTAGCCGAGAATATAATAGATGTAAATTATGACTATGAAGATATAAAAATAAAAGGAGTTATAGGCAAACCTGTAATTGCACGTTCAAATAGATCAAATCAATTATTTTTTGTAAATAAAAGGTATATAAAAGATAAAGTTTTAACAAGTGCAGCAGAAAAAGGATATAAAGGATTGTTAACAATTGGAAAATATGGCTTTTTAGTATTAGATATAGAAATGAATCCTCAAAAAGTAGATGTAAACGTTCATCCTGCTAAGTTAGAAGTAAGATTTGAAGACGAAAATAAAATATTTAAGGCAATATATCATGCAATACAAGATAGTTTACTAAAAGAGGATTTAATTCCAGATAAAACAAAAATAGAATTAGATAAACAAATTGAGAAAACAAATTGGAAAATAAATAATAAAGAATATGAACCAGCGTTTAAATCTAGTGCAACTGTAAATACTATACCAAGCGAAAATAAAGAAGAAAAAATAGACATTTTAGCTGAAATAAACAAAATGAAAAATTCAGCAATTCCAACAATAGATGCAATAGAAAATATAAATAGACCAAAAGAAGCATTAAAAGAAGAACCACAAGAATATGAAATAAAAAATCATGAAACTGTAAATAAAAATGTAGAAACAAACCGTATATTAGAGGATAATAAGCAAGATGAAAAAAATATAGAAGAAGTTAAAGAAGAACAAAAAGATTTAGAAGATAATCAAAATATAGATAAAAACCCTTTACACAAAATAGGAGAATTTCTTAATAAAATTGGTGGAAAGAAACAAGAAGACGACGATGATGAAAATGATATAGATCAAACGAAAAATTTTATTGCACAAATATATAATAATAAAAATGAAGCTAGTGATGACGAAACAAAGAAGATTGACATAAATGAAATAAATAAAAAAATGGAAGAACTAAAAAATGCTCAAATACAACCTGATTATTGTGACTTTAACGAAATGTATGCTCGTACATTTGGAACGATTCCTAAAGAACCAAAGGACGAAGAGCAAAAAGAAGAAAATGTCCAAACAGTAGATTTAAAAACAGCAGAAAATGTGTCAATCTTTGAAAAATTACCACAAAACGAAGTACCAAATTATGAATTTATAGGTATTGCATTTTCTACATATATAATAATAGAGATGGGAAAAGAATTGTACATTATAGATCAACATGCAGCACATGAAAGAATTATGTATGAAAAAATAAAAGCAAATTACTATAGTGATGATGGAGAGAAAGATTCTCAACTAATGCTACTACCAGACATAATAAATTTAAGCCATAAGGATATGCAAATTGCAAAAGATAATATGGACATATTTAAAAAAGCTGGTTTTGAAGTAGATGAGTTTGGCGAAAACACTATAAAATTATCTGGAGTCCCAACAGTGTGCCTAGATTTAGATACAAAAGAATTATTTTTAGAGACACTAGACGAAATAAATACAGTTGCAAGAACAGCAAAACAAGAAATAGAAGAAAAATTTATTGCAACAGTTGCATGTAAGGCAGCGGTAAAAGCAAATATGGCATTAACTAGAGAAGAGGTAGATAATTTAATGAGGCAGTTGTTAGTATTACCTAATCCTTTTACTTGCCCACATGGAAGACCAACTGCTATAAGGATGACAAGAGAAGACATAGAAAAGAAATTCTCTAGAAGATAAAAAATATAAAAAGGAAAGGAATAAAATTTAATGTTAGTTATAGTATTATTTATCCTACTATTAAATATAGTTTCAATTGTACTTATGTATTATTGCTTAGGAGATTTAAATAAAAAAGAAAAATTAATATTTATTGCAGCAGGTATAGCATTAATGTATGCTCTAACTACTATTACGTATTGGATTAGCACTAGTGGAATAGAAATAAGCAAAGTTTCTGAGATGGGAAAAGATTTAATAACATTTTTGTTTGTACCAATCAATAGTATTATAATTTTACCATTACTTGCAAAATCATATTATAGATATAAAATGGGAAATTTATCTGGAGCAGTATTAAGGAATAGAGGAATATTATTAGGAATAATTCTTGTAATATTATTAATAATAGAATGTAAATATTTTAAAAGCATACAAGAGCAAGTAGTAAGTTTAATAGAAGAAAACCAATCAGTATATTATCAGGAAGAAACTCAAAATATAATACAGGATACCAATTCTATAAATGAAATACAAGATACAAATAGTATAACAAATAATATAGAAAATTTAACTACAAACATTCTTGAAAACAATACAAATATAGTAGATAATGATATTACAATACAATAATATTAACAAGAGGAGAATAAAAAATGCAAAAAGTTATAGTAATCTGTGGACCGACCGCCTCTGGAAAAACAAGTCTATCTATAGAGCTGGCTAAAAAAATAAATGGAGAAATAATATCTTGTGATTCTATGCAGATTTATAAAGAGATGAATATAGGAACAGCAAAACCAACTAATGAAGAAATGCAAGGAATAAAACATTATCTAATAGATTATGTTTCACCAGAGACTAGATATAGTGTAGCAGATTATAAAAAAGATGCAATATGTGCAATAAAAAAAGTGCTTCAAAGTGGAAAAGTACCAATAATAGTTGGAGGAACAGGGCTATATTTAGAATCACTTATTTATGGAATTGAGTATAACGAAATAGAAACAGACCTAGAATATAGAAAATATTTAGAAGATATTATTTATAAAGAAGGGTTAGAAAAATTATATAAAAAAGCTATAGAAATAGACAAGGAAGCGGCAACTAAAATAAGTGTTAATGACAAAAAAAGAATTTGCAGAATATTAGAAATTTATCATGCTACTGGAAAGACCAAAACAGAGTTGGAAATAGAATCTAGAAAGAATGGGCCAGACTATGACTATATACTATTTGGAATTACAATGGATAGAGAAAAGCTTTATGAAAGAATAAATAAGCGTGTGGATATTATGATAGAACAGGGGCTAATAGACGAAGTAAAACAAATTTTGAAAATACATAGTAACTTTCCAACGGCAATGCAAGGATTAGGATATAAAGAAGTAATAGAATACTTAAATGGTGATGTTTCTAAAGAAGAAATGATAGAAAAAATAAAAAGAGAGACAAGAAGATATGCAAAAAGGCAGATAACCTGGTTTAAAAAATATAAAAATCTAATATGGTTAGATGGATTAGCCGATAAGCAAAATAATATAAACATTATTATGGAGGAATACAGTGGAAAATGTAACAGGAGAGAAAATAAAAAAGGAGAATGCCTTCATACAGTTACTAAAAAAGCATAAGAAAAAGTTAATTATGCTTTTGCTTGCATGCATAATAGCATATATAATTTTTATAGTAGTAAAATTAATACAAAATCCGACAGATACTGTTTATATAGAAATGGGAAAAATACAAGAAGAAGAAACAGGTGTAGGTTATATAATAAGAGATGAAACTGTTTTAAAAGGAAAAAACTATAAAAACGGAATTGAGCAAATAAAAACAGAAGGAGAAAAAGTTGCAAAAGACGAAGAGATTTTTAGATATTATTCAAATAACGAAAAAAATCTTGTAGAAAAAATAAGTGAACTAGATACAAAAATAGATGAAGCAATGTCAAAAGAAGATAAAAAGCCATTTTCAGCAGATACTAAAACATTAGAAGAACAGATTGATACAAAGATAAGTGAGTTATATGGTGAAAGCAATTTGAGTATAATTCAAAATAATAAGCAAAATATAAATGATAACATGACTAAAAAAGCAAAAATAACAGGAGAATTAAGCCCATCGGGGTCATACCTAAAAAAATTAATAGATGAAAGAAGCAAATATGAAAAAGAGCTAAACTCTGGTTCAGAATATTTAAAAGCCACAAAGAGTGGGGTAGTATCATATAGAGTAGATGGCTACGAAGATGTATTAACACCAGATGATTTTAGCAAGTATACAAAGGAATTCTTAGAAGAATTAAACTTAAGGACAGGCCAAATAATACCATCTAGCAATGAAAGCGGCAAAATAATTGACAATTATTTATGTTATATAGTAAGCGTATTGAATTCTAATTATGCAAAAGAAGCTGAAGTGGGAGATGAGGTAGAATTACGATTACCTAGTGGTACAGAGGTTAGTGCAATAATAGAGTATAAAACAGTAGAAGATGATGATTGTATAATTACATTTAAATTGGATAAAAAAGTAGAAGAATTAATAAACTATCGAAAAATGTCATTTAGTATAATATGGTGGAGTGCAAATGGTATGAAAGTACCAAACTCGGCAATAACGAAAGAACAAAAAGGCGAAAATGAATTAGCATACATAACAAGGACAAGATTAAATTATCAAGATAAAATATTGGTAAAAATTTTAAAAACAAATGAAAAGTATTCAGTAGTTGCTAATTATACAAGTGAAGAACTACAAGAACTAGGATTTAGCTCAGAAGAAATAAGATCAATGCCATCAATTTCGATTTATGACGAAATATTAATAAATAAGTAATAAAAATATTACAGTTATATTACAATTATGTTACAAAAAACAAAAAAGTATTGACAATATCTAAAAAATGATAGATACTATATACCAAGTGGAAACCAATGACGAATATATAGGAGGTTAAAAAATGTCAGGAGCTATCATGGAAAAAGTTTGGGGAATGTTAGGATTACCAGAAAGAGAAGAAGAAGAAAACGAAGAATTAGATTATGAAAAAAATGAAGATATAGAAAATGAAGAAGAAGAAGAGGAAGACGATAGAAGAATTTGGGGAAGAAAGAGCAAAGTTGTAAATATGCCACAAACTCAACAGGTAAAAATGGTTATTTGTCAACCAACTTCTTTTGAACAATCTGAAAGTATATGCAATTTACTAAAAGAAAAAAAATCAATAATAGTAAATTTAGAGTATGTAAATAAAGATGTAGCAAGAAGAATTGTTGATGTGGTAAGTGGTGCAGTTCATGCATTAGATGGAAACTTACAAAAAGTATCTAATTCAATATTTTTAGTAGCACCCTACAACTACGATATAACAAATGAGATGGCAAGAGAGGAAATAAAAAACAAATTATCAGTATCATGGCTAAGAAACAATTCAAACAATTAATATAGTTTTACAAGAAGTTTAGGAGGAACAAAGATGTATACACCATTAGATATAGAAAACAAAAAATTTGCTAAACAGATGATGAATGGTTATAGTGTAGAAGAAGTAGATAACTTTTTAGATGAATTAACAGTCGATTATGAAAAATTATATAAGGAATCAAATGAAAATAAAGGAAAAATATCAGAATTAGAAGCAAATCTTGTAAAATATAAAAATTTAGAATCTACACTACAAAACACATTGGTAATGGCGCAAAGTACAGCAGATGAAATAAAAAAAGTAGCACAACAACAAGCAGACCAAATTATTAGAGATGCACAAGGAACTGCAAGAGAACAAGTTATGGAACTAGAACAGCAAATAACATTAAAAACTAAAGAATTAGAAGATTTACAAAAACAATTCGATGTATATAAAGCAAAAATGGAATCATTATTGATATCACAATTGGAATTATTAAAAGAAGTAAATAAAGATTAAAACACAAAAGAAAAGAGGTTAGGTTATAAAACCTAGCCTTTTTGCGGTCTAATAACCATATGTAAAAATAAATTAATAAATTAATCAATATTATATATTTTGTCGGAAAATGTTACAAAAGTATAACAGTATTACAAAACTATTAAATAAATATTACAATTGTGTAAATAATATTGACTTATTATAAATAACATTTAAAATATATAATATACAATATAGAGGTAGCTATGAGAGTAATAAGTGGAAAAGCAAGAGGTACAAAATTAAATTCAATAGAAAGCTTATCTACTAGACCAACTTTAGATAGGGTAAAAGAATCATTATTTAACATTATACAAAACAGAATAGAAAATAGTACTGTATTGGACTTATTTGCTGGTAGTGGAGCAATAGGTATTGAATTTATTAGTAGAGGCTGCAATAAAGTGTACTTTTGCGAGAAATTAAATGAAGCAGCAAAAATGGTAAAAAAGAATCTAGAAAAAACCAGATTTTTAGAAGAATCAGAAGTAATAGTAAAAGATTATAAAGAAGCATTAAAAGATTTAAAAAAGAGAAATATTAAGTTTGATATAGTATTTATAGACCCACCATATAAGGATGATATTGCAGTAAAGGCAACAGAACTTATTATTTCACTAAATTTGCTAAATCATGATGGAATTATAATTATCGAAACAGATGAAAAAGATAGGGAATTAAAAAATTTAGAAAGACTAGAAGTAGAGGTATATGATTTAAGAAAATATGGGAGAGTCAACTTAATTTTCTTAAACCAAAAGGAAAACAGAAAGGAATGAAAAATATGGAAATATTTACTTTGCTAGAAGCATTAGAGGATATAATAGATAAAAGTAGGCATATACCATTTTCAAGTAAATGTATAGTAAATAAAGAAGATATCTTAGATATAATAAAAGAAATAAGACTAAAATTGCCTGATGAGTTAAAACAAGCAAAATGGGTAAAAGAAGAAAGACAGCGCATATTAGTAGAAGCTCAAAATGAAGCAGATCAAATTATTAAAGAAGCAGAAAATAGAATTATTTCAATGATTGATGAGCATGAAATTACTAAAAAAGCATATGAAAAGAAGGTAGAAATAATAGAAACTGCAAATGAAATGTCAAGAGAAATTAAAGCAGGTACAGAAGAATATGCAGATGGAGTTTTAGCAGGAATAGAGGTCGCTTTGGAAGATGCATTAAAAGTTATAAGAAATAATAGAAAAGAGTTAAAATAAGAAAAATGTGAGTTTATGAAAATAAGCTCATTTTTCTTTTTGTGAAAGTTACAGGACGATGGTTTTATTTTACTATTTTGCTGAAAACCTAATAAAATGTACATTTTGAAAATTTTTGTAGGAGTGCGTAGCGACCAAACGAGTCTTCATTGAAGACGAGTGCAGATTGGAGAAACGTTCAGATTTAAAAAATATATAATTTTTTAAATCTGATTATATCGTTTCGACAACAAGCGACAAAAAAATTTGAAAAATATACATTTTATTAGGTTTTTAAAGAGTTTAATATTTAAAACCATTATCCTGTAACTTTTGAAAAAAGAAATTTTTTAAAAAACATTGACATATTTTAATATTATTTATAAAATAGAATAAGAAAATTAGGAGAGATATCTCCAATAAATTTGACAAATGAGAAAAACATAAAAACACATAGGAAGGAAGTAACAATGTATACGTTTAATAGGATAAAAGTTAATCCTCAGCTACCTAAAAAAATCGAAAAATTGGGAGTTATAGCAAATAACCTATGGTGGTCGTGGAATACAAATTTTTTAAAAATATTTAAAGAGATTGATATAGATTTATGGGAAAGAGTGGAAAAAAATCCTGTAAAATTTTTAAAGAACGTTACTCAAGAAAAATTAGAGCAAGCATGTGAAAATCAAGAAATAATGAAACAATATGATAAATTTGTTAAAGATTTTGAAGATTACATGAAAAGCAAAAATACATGGTTTAACAAAAAATATCCAGAAAATCAAGGTGATTTAATAGCATATTTTTCAGCAGAATATGGCCTTGATGAAATTTTACCAATATATTCTGGAGGTCTTGGAATATTATCTGGAGATCATTTAAAATCAGCAAGTGATTTAGGAATTCCGCTTATAGCTGTAGGTCTTTTATATAAAAAAGGCTATTTTTGGCAAAAAATAAATGGAGCAGGAGTTCAAGAAACAGAATATAAAGATTTAGATGTAGAAAATTTACCAATAATTCCAGTAAAGGACGTAGATGGAAAAGATTTAATAATTTCTGTAGATATGCCAAAAAAGAAATTATATATCAAAGTGTGGAAAATAGATGTAGGTAGAGTAACTCTATATTTAATGGATTCGGATATAGATGCAAATATTGCTGAATATAAGGAAATTACCAAAACATTGTACGGAGGAAATCAAGAAACAAGAATACAACAAGAAATAGTATTGGGAATGGCAGGTGTAGAATTACTTAGAAGAATTGGAGTTAAACCTACTGTATATCATATGAATGAAGGACATTCATCATTTTTAATACTTAAACTTATAGAAAATACGATAAAAGATAAAAAGGTTTCATTTGAAATTGCAAAAGAAATAGTAAGTTCAAAAACAGTATTTACAACACATACACCAGTTCCAGCAGGAAATGATATATTTCCTTTAGAACTAATGGATACGTATTTTAAAGATTATTGGGATAAATTATGCATATCAAAACAAGATTTCTTTAAAATGGGAATGAAACCAAATGCAAGTCCAAGTAGTGGATTTGATATGGGAGTATTAGCTCTTAAAGTAGCTGGAAAGAAAAATGGTGTAAGTAAACTACATGGAGCAGTTTCTAGAGAACTATTTGGTGATATTTGGCCAAACATAGCAGCAAATGAATCGCCAATAACATATGTAACAAATGGAATTCATACATGCTCATGGATACCACAAAATATAAAGAATTTATACAACGATTATTTAACACCATATTGGCAAGATAATATTCATAATAACGAAATATGGGAAAAAGTAAATAACATTCCAGATGAAAAATTATGGAATGCGCATATGGAAAGAAAAAGGAAATTAATTGATTTAGTTAAAAAGAGTACAAAAACTCGTTTACATCGATGTGGATACAGCTATCAAGAAATAGAGAAAATAACATCAAAACTTAGTGAAAATGTATTAACAATAGGATTTGCCAGAAGATTTGCAACATATAAACGTGCTACTCTAATATTTAAAGATTTAGAGAGAATAACGCAAATATTTAGCAATGAAAATAGACCAATTCAAATTATATTTGCAGGAAAGGCGCATCCAGCAGATAAAGAGGGGCAAGATTTAATAAAATATATACATGAGATATCTATGAAACCACAATTTAAGGGAAAGATATTTCTATTAGAAAATTACAATATAGCAATGTCAAGATATTTAGTTAGTGGTGTAGATGTATGGCTTAACACACCAAGAAGGCCAATGGAAGCATCTGGTACAAGTGGACAAAAAGCATCAGTTAATGGAGTTATTAATTTTAGTGTATTAGATGGTTGGTGGGCAGAAGGTTACAACTCAAAAAATGGCTGGTACATAGGATTAAACGCAGAATACGAAAACTATGATATACAAGATAAAGCTGATAGTGAAGATATATATACAACATTAGAAAATAAAATACTGCCAACATATTACGAAAGAGATAATAAAGGAATTCCATATAAATGGATAAAAATAATGAAAAACTCAATAATATCTACAGGGGGAAGATTTAGCACATCAAGGATGCTAGTAGATTATGTTGAAAAATTATATATTCCATTATGTAATTTATATGACAAATATTATAGTAAATTAGATGTAGTAACTGAATATAATAGTTGGAAAGAAAAATTATATCAAAACTGGAATGATATTAAAATAATCCAAGAAAATAATTTAGATAATATTACCATTGATGCTGGAAACCAGATTGATGTTAAGTGTAAAGTGATATTACCAAATATTTCAGAGAATAATATTATGGCACAAGTATATTATGGTAGAATAGAAGATAATGGCGTAGTAGATGATATACAGGTAATACCAATGAAACTTGAAGAAAAGGATGAAGAGAACAAGACTTATACATATACAGCTAAAATAAAATTAGTTAATGGTGGAGAATATGGATATACATTTAGAGTAATGCCAAAACATGAAATGTTACTTGACCCAGAAAACTTAGACCTAATTAAATGGATTTAATATTTGATAAATAGCTCTTAGAGCATTTATATAAGAAACAGGATTACAACATAAGAAAATAACCAAAATAGAATAACAAAAGGAGGAGAGATTATGGAAGAAGAAAAGAAAGAAGTACAGGAAGAAAAAAGTCCAGAAGAAGTAATTAAAGACAAAAAGAATACTTTTACATTAATATATATACTTGTAGGAATTTTTGCAATACTTGTACTTGCTATGCTAGTGTATGCTTTTATAGTAGGTAGGTAAGTAAGAATTTAAATTTATGATTATTATTTACAGCCCAATATACTATTATCAAAAATATGAGAATATGTCGGTCAAGCTGATTTTCACACTAATTCTAAAGAAATTTTTGTAGCGCCCTCACGGAAAAGTGAGAGATTCCCTACAAAAATTTCTTAAGATTTAGTATACTCAAATCACATTCCATTCCATATTCTCGTATTTTTTATAATAGTATATTGGGCTATATCTAATCATAAATTTAGCTTAATTAAATGAAGAAAAAGTTGCTAACAATTGTTTATTAGCAACTAAATTTTTCTAATAATAAATCATATAATCTATTTCTGGAAAAATACAATCTTTTTCATAAATATCTTTTAAAAAGTCTTTATCGATTTTTTCTTCGGTAATTTGATAATATAATTTTGTAAATCTTCCAATATGATCCTTTATTCTCTTTTTAGCATAATCCACCATTGTTCCATTAGTAATAATAAATAACCAATCACTACTTTGAGCGAGTAAAAGTTCTCGAGCACATTGATTTAAAGCCTTTCGTTTAAGCGAATTTTTAGGTTCATTAGGATAAAGGTGTGCAAGCTCTACCATTCTATTACCTGCAATATGTAAATGACGATGCACATAATCATTAGTTTGATTTAACCATACTTCGCTATATCCATTTGCTCCCCAGCTAGATCTACAAGGAGTCGAAACTTGCATTAAAGGATATTTATCTATATATTCACTAGGTGTAATTAATTTAAAATTACAATCATCATAATAAATTTTTTTAAATAAAACATATAACCAATAAGGACCTTCATACCACCAATGACCATAAAGCTCTGCATCATATGGACACAATATTATAGGAGGAGTAGACATTATATTAGATAATTTTTCTATCTGAGAGTTTCTACTATCAAAAAAGTGTCCAGCCTGCCTTTCGGCAGAATCTCTGGCCCATTGCAAATTGTAATAATCTTTTTCGCAATCTTTTCCAGTAATCCTATAATATTTGATTCCTGTGTGAACTCTAACACCATTAGAAGCAATATATGGTTTTATATAGTCATAGTCAGTATCATATCCAATATCTCTGTAGAATTCTCTGTAATTAAAATCACCAGGATAACCATTTATAGAGCTCCATACTTGCCTAGATGATTCCATATCCCTACCAAAAGCAACAACTCCTTCTGGAGAAACAATTGGTGCAAAAGTTCCATATATAGGTGTTGGGTCTGCATAAAGAATACCATGTGATTCAGTAATAATGTAATCTATACCAAATTCTTTTAAGTATTTATCAGCTTCTGGAACATAACCGCATTCTGGAAGCCAGATACCACGAGGCTTTTTTCCAAAATATTCTTCGTAAGTTTGAACGCCTACAGCAATTTGAGCTTTTACAGTTTGTTCAGTAACATATAAAATTGGAAAATATCCATGAGTTGCTCCACAAGTAATGATTTCTAGAACACCCAAGTCTTGAAAATATTTAAATCCACTAATTAAATTACAATTATATACATCTCTAAAAACATGTAAATCATTGGTATAACGGTCTAAATAATATTTAGATAGTGCATTTAGCTTAGAATCATTTTTAGTGCGCTCTACTTCTTTTTTACTTAATTCTATATGAGTATTTAAATATTTTATATATCGTTCTTGCAAGAGCTTATTATCTAGCATATTAAGAAGAGGGGGAGTAAGCGACATCGTAATTCTAAAATCTACTTTTTCCTCCTCTAATTTCTTAAAACTTAATAAAAGTGGTATATATGTTTCAGAAATAGCTTCATAAAGCCATTGCTCTTCTAAATAATCTTCACTTTCAGGATGATGAATAAAAGGTAAGTGTGCGTGAAGTACAAAACTAACATATCCTTTCTTTTTTTCTTTTGTCATATTTTCAAACCTTTCTTTTGATATTTCAGTGTTTTTAATGATTTTTCCGTATACAACAAGGTTAAGCTTCCTTGGGCTGTGCATATTTGCGAAGCAAAATGCACATGTATGCGCCGAAAGCTTTGCTTTCGCTAGCGCATGCTTTTCTTATTTAAAAGTAGAACTATTTGAAGAAGAAAGATTTAAGAATAAATTATTTGAAGTTAAATCTTCTGCAATAATTTCTCCATTATATATTTCTTTATATAGTTCGTAAATACTATGTACTGTTCCAATATTTTTAATAAACGATATAGAAGAAATTTCTTTTTCCTCTACAAAATTATTTTTTATATTTTTAAAGAATACAGTTTTTCCAAGTTGATCGAACAAAATGTGATTATTAGGCATTTCCATATCATTTGAAGTAGTAATATATACATAGTTATCTATTTTGTTATTATTTATTGGACGTCTGCCGAGCTCAATAGAATAATCACAATAAGAATCGTTAACATGCAAGTACCAACTATTAGCAAAATCATTAATTTCTACCTCAAAGGAATAATTTTTAGTCTTATTTGTTACTACTAAAATAGGTTTTGTAGTATAAAAAAAATCTTCCCCATATTTTTCTATATATTTATTTCTATCTGCATCTGAAATATCCCAATAAATAAATAAAGTAGTTGGAGTTTGTGCTAAAATTTTTACAACAGTTTCATTATATCTATATGGTAAATCATAATATTCTACTGACGAGATAGATTTTATAGTTGTTGATTTTTTACTAGAAGTAGAAGATTTTTTTGTAGCATTTTTAGATTTTACCGTACTTTTAGTAGAAGTAGATATATTTTTAGAACTTTTCTTAGTAGAAGAATTTTTTTTCTTTGAAGTAGTAGATAAGTTCTTGTTTTTAGCTACGGACTTTTTTGTGGTTTTTGTTATTTTTGTATCTTTTTCTTTTAATTCTTCTTTAGATTTTTTTGGCATTTTGTCCTCCGTTAACTTAAAATATTCTAATATATCATATATCAAACTAAAAATAAATTCAAGTAAAAAAAGGAAAAATCTATAAAAATGTGTATTGCGTTAAATAAATATTTGATATATAATACATCGTAAAGAAAATAAAAAAGGTGCGAGAAATCTGAAAAAGAATTAAAAACTAATTCTTTTCCGACTAGATTTGTGCATTAGGTAGGAATGTGATAATTAATGAAAAAGAACTTAAGATTTTATATAGCATTATGGGGAGCAAAAGCTGGTACAATATTACTAAAATTATTGAAAAGAAATGCAACTTTTTTTCCAGGAAAATTTGCTTTAAAAGTATGTCCAGATTTTTTAGGAAGAATAGATAAACCAAAAACAATAATTGCGGTTACAGGAACAAACGGAAAAACGACTGTATGTAATATGATAGAAGACATACTAAAAGATAATAATTATATATTTATAGATAATAAATATGGTTCAAATATCGATGCAGGCGTAACAACTACTTTAATAAACGGTGCTAATTTAAAAGGAAAGAGTAAAAAGGATTTAGCAATTTTAGAAGTGGATGAAAGAAGTTCGCCTAAGATATATCCATATTTAACACCAACATATTTAGTATGTACAAATCTATTTAGAGATTCACTTATGCGAAATGCTCATACAGAGTTTATATCAAACATCTTAACAGCCAATATACCCAAAGAGACTACTTTAATTTTAAATGGAGATGACTTAATTACAAGCAATATTGCTCCAGAAAATAAGAGAATGTACTTTGGAATAGATAGGTTAGAAACAGATGGAGATAAATGTGAAAATATAGCAAGAGATATAATTGTTTGTCCAAAATGTAATAGCAAGTTAGAATATGAATATGTAAGATATAACCATATAGGAAAAGCACATTGTCCAAAATGTGACTTTAAGTCACCAAATATAGATTACCTTGTAACAAACTTAGACTTGGAAAATAAAAAGATGACATTAAAAAATGGGGATTTAGAAGAAGAATATGACCTTATAAGTGATAATATAATAAACATATATAATATGCTTACTGTAATAACAGTATTAAAACAAATTGGTCTTAGTAAAGAACAAATAAATAATTCTATGAAAAAATTAAAGATTGTTGATACAAGGTATAGTGAAGAAATGGTAAACGTAATAAAATTAGTTACTCATCTGGCAAAAGGAATGAATCCTATAGCATGTTCTAGAGTATTTGATTATGTAAGAAAATATAAAGGAAATAAATCTGTAATATTAATATTGGATGATTTACACGAAGCAGAAAAGGGGAGTGAAAACACAGCATGGCAGTATGATACAGATTACGAATTCTTAAACGATGAGAGTATAAAGCAAATTATTATTGCAGGCGCAAGATATTTAGATGGATTGGTAAGATTAGAAATTGCAGGTGTAAGTAAGGACAAAATATCATTTGGAAGAAATGAGCTATCAGCAATAGATAATTTAAGACTAGAAGGGATAGAAACAGTATTTATACTACATGATTTATATGCTATGGAATTGAAAGATGCTATTAAAAGTAAAATTGAAATTATGATAAAGAGCAGGAAGGATGATAAATAAATATGAAAATTGAAATACTATTTCCAGAGTTTTGTAATTTATTTGGAGATATGTTTAATATGAAGTATTTAAAGATGTGTATGCCAGAGGCAGAATTTATAGAAACAGCTCTAGATAGTAAACCAGCTTTTGTGAATCAAGATATAAACTTAATATATCTTGGGCCAATGACTGAAAATACTCAAGAAAAGGTAATACAAAAGCTAATGCCATATAGAGACAAAATAAAAGAGTTGATAGAAAAAAATATAGTATTTTTATTTACAGGTAATAGCATCGAAATATTAGGACAATATATAGAAAATGAAGATGGCAGTAAAATAGAAGCACTAGGAATTTTTGATGTTTATAGCAAGAGAGATATGATGCATAGGCATAATAGCTATTTAATAGGTAAATATGAGGATATAGAATTAGTTGGATTTAAAAGCCAATTTACAATGATGTACGGAGATAATACATCAGATTACTTTTTAGAAGTGGAAAAAGGAATTGGAATAAATAAACAAAGTAAATTAGAAGGAATAAAAAGAAATAATTTTATAGGTACATATCTTTTAGGTCCAATTCTTATCCTTAATCCGTTATTTACTAAAAAATTAATCCAAATGATGGGACAAACTCCAAAGATTGCTCTGGAAGATGATGTAATGAACGCATATGAAGAAAGGCTAAAAGAGCTTAAAAAGTTAAATTAGGATTCTTAAATTTAATAATAACGTAAAAGCAAAATATATGTATATTTTTCAAGTTTTAAGTAAAACAAAGCCATTAATTTGAAAAAGCATATTCATTCCTATGTGTGAATTTGGAGCGCCACAACATAGGCATGGGATTTATCCTGCAAACATTAAATAGAACAAGAAAAATATAAATATTGATTTATTAAATAGAATATAGTAAAATAAAAAACATAAATATAAAAATTAGGAATAAATAGTTATAGTTTAAAAAAAACAAAGTATTGCAAAAGAATGATGTAAATTAAAAAATAATAGGAGAAAAACGAAATGAAAAGAAAAGAAAAACATGAAAGCATTGGCGCTGTAAGAGAGAGTGAGAGCAATAGATTAAAAAAGTTAAAGGAAAAAACATGAAATAAAACAAGACAAAAAACCTGGAACAAAGGAGCGAAAAATCGCTCTGTTTGTTCATGTCAAATTAGTTTTTTTGTCTTGTTTTTGTATGCAAAAATTTAGCAAATATTAAGAAAATTTTATATTTATATAAAATTTTTGAGCCAAATAAATATTATAAAAAGAGTTTTATTAATACAAAATATAAGGAGGCAAAGAATGATAAGAAAGGCAAAACGGAATAACAT
>CALXND010000031.1 GCA_944389655.1 uncultured Clostridia bacterium
CTACTTACTAGACTACCTATGAAACGAGGCGAACGACCGACGGTTTCAGCTTATATAGGTGTAATAATTCTATTTTTCATAAATGGGATTATTACACCTAATTCACTTTAGCTCTCTCCCTCTGGTTTCTGCTCGGTAGTTGCTAAAGTGAACCTAGTAAGAAAAATTTATTTTTCTTGCTAGGATTTCATAAAAATTGCGATAAGCATTTTTTATGAAATAACCTAAAAATGCGAGTAGCAATTTTTAGGTTTGGGGTGTGGGGTTTGAAAACCCTGCCATACGGACAAACTTGTTTGTCTAGTATGTTAGACATTCAAAGAATATCTTGAGCAAAGAAGGAGGTGCAAGAAGATATGAGCTATGCTATTATAAGAAATGACAAATTAACAAGAGTGGATGCACAAGGATCGTACATTCACAATGATAGAAGGTCAAAAGGTCATTCTAATAAAGATATTGATCCTACAAGAACACATCTTAATTTTTGGTGTAGGAAAAACGAACTAACTTATATAAAAGAATTTGATAAAATGAAAAAGGAATATGATTTAAAAGGCACTATTAGAAGTAATAGTAATATCATGTGTGAAATGATGATTACTTCTGATAATGCTTTTTTTAATAAAATTGGTTTAGAAGAAACAAAACGATACTTCAAAGAAAGTTATAAATTTGTATGTAATTACAAAAATCTTGGAGAAAAATATATAGTATCTGCAGCAGTACATTTAGATGAAACTACACCACATATGCATTTAGTATATATACCAGTAATTCATACAAAAGATAAAGAGGGCAAAGATATTGATAAAATATGTTGTAGAGATTTTTGGAAAGGCAGAGATAGTTACAGACAATTACAAAATGCTTTTCATAAATATATAACTTCAAAAGGGTTTGATTTAGAGCGAGGTTTACCAGTAGAAGAAACGGGAGCTAGACATGAAAAAATAGAAGATTTAAAGAAATTGACTAATTTTGAAAATACTAAAAAAGTATTAGATAATCTAAAACTAGAATTACCAGAAACTCCTAATACAAATGACATTAAACTAATAAAACTTAATAGAGAAAAAGTAGAAAATGAAATTATTAAGCCAAAAGATAATATGATAGAAAAACTATATAATGAAAAAGTTTCTTTACAAAGGGAATTATTAAAACAAGTCAATTTAGTTAATGAGGCTGAAAAATACCAAAAAGAAAGAGATTCCATACTTGCTGAAAATAAAGAATTGCACAATACTGTAAAATATTTAGAACACGAATATAAAAAGAAAAATAATACTCTTGATTTGAAATTTGAAAATAGAAAAAGAGAATTAGAGCAAGATTTTCAAAATAAAGAATTTGACATTGAATATAAATATAAAAACAAAATTAGGTCATTAGAAAAAGAAAATAACTATTTACACAAGATTATTGATAAATTTTATGAAACTGTTGATAAATTTATAGTTTGGATTTGCCATAAATTTGGTATTGGCGAATCTAAAGAATTGGTCAAAAATTTTGAAGAAGAAACTCACTCTTTCATTGATCCAGAAAAACAAATTAAACATGAAGAAAGAGAAAAAGAGTGGGATTTAGAAAGATAAAGGCACTACTAGTAAATATAATAGTAATGCCTTTTGGTATTTTAAGTTTTGTTCACGGCATATTTGCCTCTACTTATAGCAGTTATAAGTCCTTTGCTTTTAGCAAGATATAAAGCATTGTTAATAGTAGTAGCAGTAAAATTAGGGAAATGAAGTTTCAAATCCTTGACAGTAAAAGAATCCATACTTAACATATACTCTCTTACTTGTTTTACTTGACTTCCTTTTTGAACTGTAGAGTTGGAATTTGTTTCATCAACCTTATCTGTTCCCGTCAAAGTAGGTATGATTTGCTCACTAATTTGAACTCCACTCACTTCTTTTCCAGATTCCACAATAGTATCTGTATCTAGAACTTTCTGTGAAATACATTCTGTATCAGTATCAGTTATACTCGTTACTTCTACAGTTTTAATCACCTCAGTTTCATTCACAACATTTGTGTCAGCAGTTTCAACACTTTGAATATCTGTATCATCTGCCTGTACCATAGTTCTATTAGAAACAAACGACATACTGAAATCATCAATTTCTTGAATAATCTGAGCAATGAAAGCAAATGACTCTGGATGAGCAGGTATCTGAATTATAATCCGTTCCCTGTTACAATTAACTTTGAAATCTGGTAATTTCTCAACTGATGTTAGATTTTGTAAAAGTGTTGCAAAAATCTTATTGAATTTGCTAATTTCTTTAGATGAAAAAGAAATTTTGTATTCATCTCCTACTATTCCCATAGAAAATACCTCCTTATAATGCACTTGTTGATTTTCAATCTTTTGAACTTTTTGAGTAGCTTTTGCTTCGATTCTTGACACATAACTTTGAGATATGTTCAGTTTCTCAGCAATCTCTCTCTGTGAAACATCTGCCATTAGATAAAGAAGTGCTATTCTGTGTTTTCCTTCTAAACAATTTAAAACAGTCCCAACTACTTTAATGAACTCTTCTTTGTCTACTATTTTCTCAACAAAATTAGAATCAGGATCTGCAATCGTATCTACCAGAGTAAGTTCCTTACCTTCACCATCATCTCCTATAGGCTCATCAATAGAAATATCATTTGCATATTTGTTAGCTTTTCTATAATGCATAAAAATTTCATTATTTATACACCGTGAAGCATATGTTGCAAAAGTAATATTTTTCGATGTATCAAAAGTAATAGCAGCCTTTACTAATCCAATTGTACCGATAGAAACAATATCTTCATAATCTGAAGAATTTGGAGTTACCCCCAATTTCTGTACCAGATAATGAACTAATCTCTGATTGTCTAAGACAAGATGTTCCTTATCACTACTAAGTTTCATGCTAATAGAGCAACTCCTTTCTGTACTTATTGTGGTTTAAAGTCTGAAAAAATTTAAAATACCTCCTAAAAATTCTACAAGGCTATTAGCCTATGCTAAATATAGTATCACAATTTTACAATAATTTCAACAATTTATGTAAATTTAATAAAAATCTGTGTTATCAATTAAATATTTTCTCTCTACAAAATTCTTTTTCTAAAAATTGTACTTGTTCTTTTGTTAAGTTATTATTTACAACTGCTAATTTTAATAATGATTTTATATTTTCCCATTTCATACATTTAGAATAGCCTTTTGCAGTCAGTTCAACATAGTCTACAATTTCTTCAAATATATAGTATGGCACACAAAATTCTTTATTTAATTGCTCCATCTTGTACTTCTCCTTTTTCAATGTAATTAAGTATAAAAACATAATAAAGTGTTAATACTTATAAATATAACACAGAAAAATATTAAAATCAATACATAGAAAAAATGAAAGTGGGAATAAATATGTCATTGATTGCAAGATTTGATGGAAATATGAATGTAATAGGAAGATTACTAAAAGAATATAGAATTAAGAAAGATTTATCTTATGAAAAACTTTCTGCAAAATTAGAGTTAATGGGTATTAGTATTCATAAGCAAAGTTTATATGATATTGAAAATAATAAAAGAACTGTAAAAGATTATGAACTATTTGGAATTGCTCATGTGCTTGGAATAGATGTAAATGACTTATTAAAAGATATGAGAAAAAAATTCTAAAAATTGAGTTTAAGTTGAATTTTAAAAAATCGTTTGACATATACTATAATTGATGCTATAATAATAGTAGCTTAAGCAAATCGTAGGATGTCACGAGATTTGCACCGAGATATGTACCCGCATATCTCTTTTTTTATGTTTTTAGACATAAGAAAAGAGCGGTACCCAGCCGCCCTCAAAGATTATTCTTTGTTTGTGTCTTGGCTTTCATTGTTATTATTACTTAAAAGCAATAAAACAATTAGTCGCCAGATTAGCTCATAGGATGTCATTCCTTTTACACCTCCCTTCTGCAGGGATTATCCTTATGTAAGGACTTTTCTAGTATACTTTATTTTCTAATATTTTACAATAAATTTTTAAATATTTTATAAATTATTTATTTTCGACTAGCCAATTATAAACTTCATCTTCAGTAAGTTTACCTTTTTTTGCTTTATTTATTTTATCTCTAGCTTCTTTTTTCCATTGTTCAAATTCTTTTTGAATAACTTTACTTTCTTTGTTTCTATAAGCTATCATAAATTTTTGTTGATAAATTCTTCTATATAATGCTTGTATTTTGTTGTTTTCTAAATTCTTTCTGTATTGTTCTCCTGCACCTTTTTCTTTACAAGTTGGACTTTGATCTACATTTGCTAAATCACAATATATTTCGTTTTGTCTATAATTCGGTATAAAATATCTACCACAATTTAAACAAGTCTTAATTTGTAAATTCTCGTGTCTTACAATTTGGTCTAGCACAGCAAAACATATACTTGTTAAATTTTTACTTGTATAAACATTGTGTAATTCTAATTTTTGATTTTTGTTTTTTATTCCTTCTATTAATTTATTCAATGTGTCGTTATGATATTTATTATGTATGTTTATGTAATTATCAGTTATAATCTCAATATCTTGTGAATATGTATAAAAATCACTGTCCTTTATTGTATATGCAATAAACTTGGCTAGTTTATCTTCTTCATCTTTTAATTCTTCATTTCCATTCAAATTATAAACAAAATCTACACATCTTTTAAAATTATCTTGCCATTCAATAAACCTATCGCTACCTGTATCATAAATATCTTTTATAATTCTCATAAATTCTACATCATCTATTTCTTCATCTTTTATATATGAATATGGTACATAATCTTTTACTAATTCATAGCCATAAGCAAAAAAGAAAGTATTATATGCAGTTTCATAAGTTGTAAAATCAGCATTTAAAAAGTTTATTAAAATAGAACCTATACTCTCTACATAATGAACATATATAGTAGAAGGCTGTCTTCTAATTTGTTTCTTCTTATTTAATTTTGTTTTTGATATATCTTTTTCTAATTTCAAACATAATCTAGTTTCTTCTTCTGGCTTTATTCTTTCTCTACTTACATTATATAAGTATAATGGTGTTGAATAATATTCTTCCTTTTCTTCAAAATTAAACCATAAGTAGAAGTCTTCATGTATGTTTGCACGAGGTAATTCTTTCATAATTTTTTACCTTAATTCCTTTCTTGTAAAAAATATTAAAAATATTTTTCAAATGTGTTGACAAATAAAATTATCGATGGTACAATAACAATATCAATTGACAATTTCAAATGTGTTTACAATATTATTGTACTACTATCAATAAAAGTTGTCAAGCGATAACAAAAGTTTATTTAATTTAGTTATTCAAAGGAATAACTAATAGGCTTTTTATGTTCAAAATCTTGCAAACAGAAAGTCAACCGCATTGGGAAGGAGGTATTTAAGGTTGGAAAACCAAGAGAACATTTTAGACTTATACTATAATAAACATCTTAAACAAAAAGATATTGCAACAATGGTCAGTGTTTCTAAACAATATGTTTCAAAAGTAGTAAAAGCAGATAGCAGATGTAAAGAAGAAAAGCAAACTCGTAAAGATAAAAATGCTATTAAGCGAAAAGACTATATGAAAGAATATTTTAAAAGTTATGATAGACCGACGAGAGAAGATAATTCTTACGAACAACTACAAGCATTATTATATCAAGATTCATTAGAATTATCATATTCTAATAGCAATATAAATGATTATGCTTTTGCAAAATATAATTCTAGTATTTATCACAGAGATAAAAACGGAAATTTAAGACTTAACAAAGGTATAAAAGTTGGTAGTGATGTTCCAAAAACAATAAATATGAACATTCCTATTCCAACCCAAAAATACAAATATAGATGTTATAGTATGTAATTAGAAAGGGGCTTTATTTTATTATAAGCCTTTTCGTTTTTTAATTTTTAAGAAAGGAGGACTAGCAAAATGGGTACTATTAAAGAAAACTATGATCTAATGTTTACTTCATATCCAGATTTAGTAGATGTTGTTCAATTAAAAGAAATGCTAAACATTGGCATAACTCTTGCTTATAGATTAGTAAGAGAAAAAACTATCCCATCATTAAAAGTTGGTAGAGAATATAAAATACCAAAAAGAAATGTGATAGCATATTTAACAAATCAAAATTAAGCCGTTGCCATTTATTTAGGTAATGCCTCTTATTTTATTACACAAATTAACTAGACTTAAATGTAATTACATGGTATTATACAGACAATATCAATAGTAAGTTAAATTTAAGCTGTTATAGAAAAGGAAGGAGTAAAAGATGATAGATGTAACAGGTAGCTTACAAATTAAAAATAAAATATATCAAGCAGTTTTAAGTTATAAACAAGATAATAAATGGAAAACAAAATGGGTTTCAACTAAAATTCCAGCAGTAAAAGGAAATAAAAAACAAGCACAAGCAAAGTTAGAAGAAATAAGACTTCAATTTCAAGAAGAAATAAATAGTGATAATATTGAAGATGAAAAAATTTTATTTATAGACTATATGAAAAAATGGCTAAAAATGATAAAGGCAAGTGTTGAAGAAACAACTTATAATGGCTATAAAGGTGTTGTAAATGGAAGATTAACAGATTATTTTACTGGAAAGAATATAACTTTACAAGATATTAAGCCAAAACACATTCAAGAATTTTATCAATATTTATTAGATGAAGGGCTTTCTGGAAATACAGTTAAGCATTATCACGCAAATATAAGAAAAGCATTACAATATGCTATGAAAACAGATATTATTTTATCTAATCCTGCTGATAAAGTTGATCTACCAAAAATTGAAGAATATAAACCAAAATTTTATACAAGTGATGAAGTTAAAACATTACTAAATGAAGTTCTTGGTACAAAATTAGAAATTCCTGTAATGATAGATTGCTTTTATGGTTTTAGGCGAAGTGAAGTAATAGGGTTGAAATGGAGTGCTGTTGATTTTGAAAAAGACACTATCACAATTAATCATACCATTACACAATCAAATGGAAAACTGATTATAAGAGATAAAACAAAAACAAAATCTAGCAAAAGAACTTTACCTTTAGAACCTATTGTAAAATCTTTCTTACTTGAATTAAAAGAAAAGCAAGAAAAGAATAAAGGGCTATGTGGAAATAGCTATAATCAAGATTATTTAGAATATATATGTGTAGATGATGGTGGTAATATTATTAGACCAGACTATGTAACAGAAACTTTCTTAAAATTGTTGAAAAAGAAAAAATTAAAGATTATTCGTTTTCACGATTTAAGACATACTTGTGCTAGTATTCTTTTGAAAAATGGTGCAAATATGAAAGAAATTCAAGCTTGGCTTGGTCATTCAAATTATAATACTACTGCTAACTTATATGCACATTTAGATACAAGTAGTGTAAATGATGTTGGAAAAGTAATAACAAATGTATTTAGTACAAAAAAAGAAGCAGTTACTGCTTAACTAACTACTTCAAATTATGTACTTTTAAACTGAAAACTATAAAATTAAATTTTTTAGATGTTTTTTTAGATGATACCTAAATTTTTAATTTTTATAGTGCAAATTAGTGTTTGGTGGCTTCAAGTGGAATCGAACCACTGACACGGAGATTTTCAGTCTCCTGCTCTACCAACTGAGCTATGAAGCCATAAGTTTGCACCAAAGATTTTCAGTCCCTTGCTCTACCAACTGAGCTATCAAGCCGTATAAATTTGATTTTAGACAAATAAAAAAAAATAAAATTACTATTCCATATAATAAAAATGGCGACCTGGAACGGGCTCGAACCGTCGACCTCTAGCGTGACAGGCTAGCGTTCTAACCAACTGAACTACCAGGCCGTATAGGAAATTATTTTGTAAAAAAAATGGTGGGCGCAATAGGGCTCGAACCTATGACCTCCTGCTTGTAAGGCAGATGCTCTCCCAGCTGAGCTATGCGCCCATTTCCTTCGACCAGTTTAGTATACTAAATTTTTTATTCTTTGTCAACACTTTTTTTGAAATTTATTAAAAAATTTTGTTACTGTTTAATCGTTTAAAAGATTTTTTATTTCTAAAGGCAAGATATATGTATATTTTGAAAATTTTGCAGTAACGCTTAGCGACCAAATATGCATATATCCTGCTTTTCTATTATTATATTAAAAGCCATTAAATAGTAACAAATCTTTGATCTATTTTACTTTCTCACATATGTAACAAATTCATAATCATATGGATTTTCTTCATTCTTTATCCCTTTTTCCTCTTCTACTATTTTCCATTCATCTTCATCTATCTTTGGAAAATATGCATCCCCTTCAAATTTTTCATTTATTTTCGTCATGTATATTTTTTGTGCTTTTTTCATCAATTGATTATATACTATTGCTCCCCCTATAACAAAGTTTTCTTTTTCATCATTTATATAATTATCCAATTCGTTTATATCATGAACTACTTTTACATACTCACTATCAATATTATAGTTAATGTCTCTTGTTAAAATAATATGCATTCTATCTGGTAAGATTCCCCCTAAAGATTCAAATGTTTTTCTTCCCATTATTATTGTATGGCCTGTCGTCAATTTCTTAAATCTTTTTAAATCTTCTGGCAGATGCCATAAAAGTTTATTATCTTTCCCTATTACATTATTTTCTGATATTGCTACAATTATACTTAGCATTTTTCTTCTCCTCCTCTTATATTGCTACTGGTATTTTCCCTATATTTACATTTTTATTATAATCATAGTCTATAACTTCAAAATCTTCTACTTTAAATTCATAAAAGTTTTTTGTATTATTTTTTATTATTAATTTTGGTTTTACGTCCATTGACTCTGCTTGTATTAATTCTTTAATTATTGGAATATGTCTATCATAAATATGACAATCTCCTATATTATGTGTTAAAGTACCTGGTTCTAATCCAGAAACCTGAGCAAACATGTATAGCAATGCTGCATATTGCATTGTGTTCCAACCATTAGCAGCAAGCATATCCTGTGAACGTTGATTTAAAATCAAATGCAATTTTCCTTGTTTTACTAACCATTGTGTTCCATATGCGCATGGCTCTAACATCATATCCTTTAATTCTTCATGATTAAATATATTTGTCATGATTCTACGACTCGATTGATCATTTTTTAACAAGTATAAACAATAATCTACTTGATCCATTTTTTGTATACCATCTCTCGTCTTAAAGTCATATTTTTTTCCAAGTTGATATCCATATGCCTTTCCAATTGTTCCATTTTCATCAGCCCATTGATCCCAAATATGCGAATTTAAGTCTGCTATTTTATTTGATTTTTTTTGCCATATCCACAATATTTCATCGATAGCTTTGTAAACAGTTTTGCTATTGTTTCTAAGTGTTATCATTGGAAATTCTTTACCAACATTATAAGTATTACTCACTCCTACTATTGAAATATAATTAGCTTCTTCGCCATCTTGCCACCTAGTTCTTACTCCTGTTCCCTTTGATGAATATCCCTCATTTATTATCTTTTTACATGTTTCAATAAAATATTTATCCGCTTCCGTCATATTTATTTGTATGATTATATAAACCATACCCTCCTTTCTTTTTCACTTATATATCCCAATTTGGTACATATTCTTCTTCATGTTCACCAAGTTCTTGAATATATCCATTTTGTAATTCTAAGGTATATAAATAGTTTTCTATTTCTTTATACTCTTTTTGTGTTAATTTTCTATTTATATCTTTTTCTTGCTTTGCTTTATATGTTGGAAAATATTGTGCCATAATACTTACATATATGTCATCTGGCATATTTTCCTTTATCCATCTTAAAATATGCTTACTATTTTGCAAATGATTTGGTAGAACCAAATGTCTTATAATTACCCCTTTTTGTATTATTCCATTAATATCAAATATTGCATTACCCACCTGTTCATACATTTCTTTTATTGCTCTAGTTGCTATTTCAAAATAATTATTTACATTTGAATATTTTTTATCCAAATTATTTGAATAATACTTTAAATCTGGCAAATATACGTCTACATATCCTTTTAATGCTCTTATTGTTTCCACATTTTCATATCCATTAGTATTATATATTATTGGTATTTTAAGTCCGCTTCTTTTTGCTAATTTTATTGCCTCAATTAATTGATATGCATACATTGTTGGTGTAACCAAATTAATATTATTTACATTCTTATCTTGCAGACTCAAAAAAATTTCTGCAAGTTTTTCTATAGAAATTTCCTTTCCTTTCCCCAACTGACTTATTTCATAATTTTGACAGTATATGCAACTCAAATTGCAATTTGAGAAAAACACCGTACCTGAGCCATATTTTCCACTGATACACGGCTCTTCAAATTTATGTATTGATGCTAATGCAATTTTAATTTTATTATCACATCTACACCTGCCTATATTTCCAATTTCTCTATTTACTTTACACCTATGTGGACATATCTCACATTTTTGCAATTCTTTCATTTTTTACTTCATTCCTTTAATTGACTGTTAAACTGTTAATATTTATTAAGAATATAATCTCTAATACTCGTTTCCTCTTATGATTTTATGCATTACCATTTTTTGTCAAATCTTGTATTTTGGTTGTTCCAAGGCTTTTCGGCTTTTTTGCGCAAATGGGGTCTGACCCCATTTGCTCACTTTAAGAATAGATAGCCAAGCTCATTCCATCTATTATATGCTAAATTTAAATTAAATAATAGCTTTGGTTTTGCTCCAGCTCTGTTTTTGTCTACTACACATGCATAATATCTTTCATCTGGATCATCATATTTTTTTAACTCGAAGAATTTTGTGTCAACTTCTTCTAATGAATATTTATAGTCGTCCAGATTATCTCTTGGTATTTGTTTTATTAAACATAGTGTATCTAATACTTCTTTTACCGTTCTACTTACTGCTAAGTCATTTACTGTTAAGTTTATTGGAAGCGTGCTACTTTCGGTTAATTGTAGTGTTGAACAAATAAACATATTAAAATTTTGTGCCAAATTTGAAAGTATTGTTGCTGTTCTTTTTATTTCTTCTCCATTTCCGATATTTGCCGTATCTGTTTTTAATGTGTCATAAAATACATACTCAATTTTTTCTTTATAGTAATAGTTCATTATTACTTTTTTTAGCTCGTCATTTGTATGATCTGTAATGTTTATAAAGTATATTGAGTTATTTATTTGGCTGTTTACCCAGTCTGTTACTGCTATTGTTTTATTAAATTCTTCTGATACTTGTTTTAGCCTTTCTACAAATTCAGCTCTTGTTTCCTTTTCGTCTTGTAATATATACCCATTTTCGTCTAATTTTACTTTATTATCTTTTTTAGTCGGTCTAAACTTGAATTCTAGTAATTCGCCTTCTGTTATTGATAGTTTTTGTCCATGTAATTTTTGTATTTCTGGATTATTTATGACTGTAGTAATTAAACATAGTTTCATTTTTTCTTCTGACATTTCATTTGATATTATTAATACTTTCTTTTTATGTATAAATGCAGTATATGCCGCTATGTCTATTGTAAATCTACTTTTTCCTGAGTTTGATGGCATTGCAAATGCCATTGTCTCTCCTTTTCGTATCCCTTTAAATACACTCGATAGTATTGGAAATGGTAGTTCTAATCCGTTTGTTAAGTTGTTGTCACCTTTTTCTAAGAATGATGTTAAGTCATTACTAAGTACTGCTTGTTTAAACTTTTGTGTTACACTTACTTGAACTATCGCTGCTTTTACTTCATCTGCTGACATTTGGTCATATAATTCATAATTGATTATATCTATTATCCTTTCCTGAATATCTTCTCTTGGTTCTTCTTGATAACTTTTTCTTATTATGCATAATTTTCTTAGTTCCAAATATACTTTTTCTGGGTTTATAGTTTTTTGTGCTATTTCCATTCTTAATTCTTGTTTTTGCTTATACGTCTCGTTATTATCTACTGAAAAGTTAAAGCCTTTTTTGGCTATCTCTGGCGTGTATTTTCCACCTTCTGTAAACAATATGCTTTTATAAATATTTAACAAACTTTGATCATCGAAAAAACATTCTTCAAATACTATATAATATTTGACTATCAATTTAGGGTTGTTCAATAACATTCCTACATATGATTTTTCCAATTCTTCATTTCTTAACTTTTCTGGATAAATTGACTCTTGTTTTTTTTCTTCTATTTTATATACGACTTCGTCATCATCATCATCATCCCATCCATATTGTTTTTTATATTCTTTTGTTAAATCCTCCAAATCATCTTCATCGTTTTTCTCTTTATTACTATCTTGTATATCTTTTTCATCTTCTTCATCGTACTCACTATCGTCTATTTCGTCATCTTCATCATATTCACTATCGCTCATATCGTCGTCTTCATCATATTCACTATCGCCCATATCGTCGTCTTCGTCATATTCATTATCGCCCATATCGTCGTCTTCACCATATTCACTATTGTCTATATCATTTTCTTCTTTGTATTTGCTATCTTCTACTTTTTCTACATCATCATTTTCATACTCGTTATCTTCTTTATATTTGTTCTCTTCCATTGCTTTATCTACTTCGGAGTTTTGCAATTCTTCCTCATTCTTTTTTTTAGGCTTTCTTCCTCGTTTCTTTTTTTTACTTACACTACTAGTTTCTTTATTGGAGTTTGATTGTTTGGGCTTATTATTGTTACTATTATTTAAATCTCTTATTTGTTTTAATGCTTCTGCAAATTTTTTTTCATCTACTAGTTTTCTTATTTTCTGTATTTTTTTTCTATCTTTTCCTGAATTTTCTAGACTATTTAATACTGCATACAATTTCTTTGAAGTATCATCAGTCATATGCCTTCCCCCCTTTTGTCAAATTTTATCACAAGATTTTTCTTTTTACAACAGTATAAACATAAAGAACTAGATAAATATAAAGAAGTAAAAAGCTATTTACCACGAAAATAAAGGAAGATATGGATAAATAAGAACTAGAAAAAGATATAATAAACTATATAGATTATTATAATAATAGAAAGAAAATTAAAAGAATGAGCCCTGTTCAATACAGAGTTCATTTCCAAGTTGCCTAATAACTAATCAAAAATATCCAATTTTCTTATTTAATAATTAGGTCTTTTAAAATTTAATAATTTATATAATTTCAGTACCTACAAATACCTTAACTTTAGTAGCATGTTAGAACATTCTCTAATTTATTCAAATATTTTTTTATTATCCATTTGATCTATTCTATGTTCTTTTTGAGCTTTTCTTAAAGTCTCCATAAATGGCATATAATAAGCATCATCATTATCTACATAGTCATCCTCTGTAATTCCATAATGATTAACTAGTATATTATCTATATCTTTAAAGCTAATGTTAATATATCCAGCAATCTCACTGTCAAATAGTAGATTTATATAATACATTGCCTTTTCGTGGTTTTTTAATTTGTCCATTGCAGAAGCATAATAGTATACTGCTTTTATCATTATTTTTTCTATTGGATTGTTTAGTATATTTTCTGCTAAAAAACTTAAATCTTCTAATATTTTAGCAGCTTTGTCATATTCTTTATTCATAATGTAACAAATTGCCAAGAAATATTTTGCTCCTGAACCAATTTGTTCGCATGGCAATATGCTTAAATCCTTTAAGCTAATAAATAGTGAAAGCTTACCATAACCAATTTTATTTACTATTGTATCCATCATTCGTATTACTTCTGGAATATTTTTTGTATTTATTTGGCTAATATCTTTTAATAAGCTTTGCATCGTTATAAATATATTAAAATATTTTGCATCTGGATCAAAACTTACTTCACTCATACCTGGTATTGCTATGCTAAATGCTGGGAATCCTAAAACATTTACATCTCTCATTAAAATGTCTTTACCTTCGCTTAGTATTGTATTTACAAGGTTATTTAATATTGTTTTATTATCTAAGTTTGACACATCTGGCATTTCTGTAAAATTATAATTTGTGCTTTCCCCAATTACTTGATATGGTACTGCTGACAAATCTGTAAATATAAATTCTGTTAAATTTCTATTTTGACTATCCTCGCCACCATAAAAATCAAACATACATGTTTTTGCATATTCATAAATGTCCCTTCCTTGAGCTGCTTCTGTAAAACATCTTTCCATTGCTATACCATAGTCTGGATGTGCTCCCATTTTAAATCCAAATCTTCCTGTGTTTTTTTCTATTATATATAATCCTGCAACTGGATATTTTCCACCTAGTGAGCAATCTACTAATCTAAAATAATATTCATTATTTTTATTAAGCTTGTCCACCATAGCTTTTACTTTTGGGAATTTTTCTATATATGTATTTGGAATTTCTGGCAAAGTTAATTTTTCTTTAAATATTTTTATTCCTATATATCTCTCTAGTATTTCAGATAATCCTTCAATTAATGCTTCTTCTTTTGAATTGCCTGCACACATTCCATTTGTATCATATAAGTAGCTAAATAGTTTGTCTGGAATATATACGATATTTTTATTTCTCACACTATAATAAGGTAATGATAAATAATCTTCTTTTTTTACTAAAATAGAATCCTCGTTTAAAGTATGTTTTATAAAATTAATCTTTTCATTTTTGTTTTTATTAGAACAATCATTCTTTTGCAATATGTTTTCTAAAAAATAATTTTCTGTTTCCATTAATTCTTCTACTTTTAGGCGCTTTTCATCTGGTGAATTCGAGAATGGTAATTCCCTTGTTGGCTTTTCCATTCTAAATCTAAAAATTCCATTTTGAAATCTTTCAAAGAACTCTGCATATCCACTAGCCATCGCAAATTCCTTTGTCATACCTTTTCCATTTTGCCCTATATCTGTTCCTTTAATACATACTCTTAATGAATATGTTCCAACACTACTTTCCTCAGACCATTTTTCTTCTACTTCTATTCCTAATTCTTTTAGACGATTTTTTAATTTTTTTACTGTCTCTTCTGGACTAATTTCTTTGTATCTCCTATTTTGTAAATCACTCATTCTTTATCTTCCTTTCTTTTTATTAACAAAATAATATGATTTTTTCTTTGTTTATACATTTTTAAGCACATATTATTGTTCCCTCTCTAAATTTTATAAACGTAAAATTTGTGTACATTTGGCATTGTCGTTGTAAAATAGTAAGAATCATCGATTTTTCCTATTCTAAAACAAAAAATGATAATATTTGTCTTTTCTTCTTTTTTCGACAAAATATTATCATTTTCTGCATTTTATTTTTAGATTTTTATACGAAATCAGTTTATTTTTATACAAAATTTTTAAATTTCTTTTTCATATAAAATATTGCTATTTTGATAAATACTTTTTATATGTTATTATTTTATTAATAACATTTCTTTTCACTATAAATCTTTGAAATATAGATACATAAAAGTTATACTATAGCATAAAATTATCATTACCTTTGAAACTACTTTTACTATTTTAACATTTTTATAATTTCTTGCTTATCCTGTACACCCACTGTTCTTCCTACTTCTTTACCATTTTTTAATACTACAAATGTGGGAATACTCATAACATTATATTTAACTGCTAAATTTTGCTCTTCGTCTATATTAATTTTACAAACTTTAACACTGTCTTTCATTTCTCCTGCTATTTCATCAACTACAGGTGACATCATTCTACAAGGTCCACACCAACTAGCCCAAAAATCTATAAGTACTGCTTTTTCACTTTTTAGTACCTCTTCTTCAAAATTCTTTTCGTTTAAATTAATAACTGACATTTTTCTTCCTCCTCTTATATTTATTTTAGGATTATAAATTAACCCATATTTTGTATTATATTTAATGCCGCGACTGCTCCTTCATATACTGCTTTATTTATTTGCAAAAGTCCTCCTGTACAATCGCCACATGCATATAATCCTTTGACATTCGTTTCCATATTATTATCTACTATAATATTATTATTATGTATTACCGCACCAGTTTTTCTTGCAAGATCTACACTTGATGCTGTTCCTATTGCTACAAATACTCCGTCTATTTTTTTAATATTTTGGCTTTCAAACTCAACTTCTTCTACTTTATTATTGCCTCTAAATTCACGAATAGGTTCTTCATTTACTTCAAAATCAGAAGCGTCTCTATTTTGAATCATTTCAGATCCGTTTGTTAGAATTGTTACACTTTTTGCAACTGGTTTTAATTGTTTTGCCTCATGAATTGCATAATTTCCATTTCCTATTACTGCTACATCCTTTCCTCTAAAGAAAAATGCATCACATATGGCACAATAGCTAACTCCCTTTCCTTCAAATTCTTTTATTCCTTTTATATTTGGCGCATTTCTATTTGTTCCTGTAGCAAGTATAACTTGACTTGATTCATATGTTCTATTTGCAGTTGTTATAATAAATTTTCCATCATATAAAATACTTGTTACTTCATCTATATCTATTGGTATATCTAGTTTTTGTGCCTGTCTTAATCCTATATTATATAGTTCCTTGCCAGAAATTGGCTCTACCCCATAATAGTTTTCTATTTTATGCGCTTTTTCTAACGCTCCAATTCCCTTTGAAATAATTAATATGTTTTTTTTGGCTCTTTTTAAGTATATTCCAGCTGAAATTCCAGCAGGTCCACTTCCTATAATTATAACATCATACATATTTTAAGTCCTCCTCTAATGTTAAAATTTGTTATATTTATTGCTTTTTTATATTTTTAGAAAAAGTATATGTGTTTAAATCAAATCGTAAATATTTTCAAACTTATATCCTTCTTTTTGCAAATATTTAATTACATCATCTAAGCTTTCATATGTTATTTTTTTGTCTGCTGCATCATGCATCAAAACTACTACATTATTCCAGCCCTTCATCGTATTCTTTAAATTTTTAAGTATATCTTCTGTCGTTTTAGCTCCTTCTGCATCAAATGTTAGTGCGCTCCAATCCAGAAATGCGACCCCCGACTCGTTCATTTTTTTTCTAGCATCTTTTTTTATTTTTTCGTATTGTCCCCCATGTGATCCTCCTGGGAATCTAAATAAATGGCTTGAATAGTCTTCTTTATTTAATGCTTTTCTTATTGCATTTTCTGTTTTATTATATTCAGATAAAACCGACTCTGCATCTTTGTAAATTTTACTATACTTGTGAGAGTAACTATGATTAGCTATATAATGCCCTTCGTTATATGCTCTTTTTACTAAATCTGGATTTTGCTCAACTCTACTTCCTAAAACAAAAAATGTAGCTTTTACATTATATTCTTTTAAAATGTCTAATATGTGTGGTGTAACTTCTTTTGTTGGTCCATCATCAAATGTTAAAAATACTCTTTTTCCTTCTTCACCATTATATATGTTTTTTATTGATTTTATAAATTCTTGTGCATTAAAGTTATTTGTAGTATTATCTTTCTCCTCTGTAGTTTCTTTATCTATGTTTGATTCCTTTTCACTTATACTACTATTTTCTACAATATCTAGACTTTCTATTCCTTCATGTATTTCGCTATGTTCATCACTTACATTAGTTACAGCTACTTCTACTGTTTTTTTACTAAACACAATAACTCCCACTGATGCTAGTATTCCTATTACACAACATATGATAAGTGCTAATATTATTTTTTTGTCTCTTTTCTTTCTCATTCCTATTATTTCTATATGATACATTGTATAAATTTCTCCTACTAAAATATTGCATATCTATTATACCCTATATTGTGATTTTTTTCTAGGAAATATTTAAAAAAAGTACATTTTTATTTACACGTCAATTGAAAAAGTAAAATCTATTCAATAAAAAGTAAATATAAATTAGTAATAAATTAACAGTTATTGTAAGATC
>CALXND010000032.1 GCA_944389655.1 uncultured Clostridia bacterium
GGCATTACTCCATATCTATCTATTATCTCGTCTATTACATTTTGGATATCTTCTTCTGTTCTACATAGAGCAATATTTTGGTATATTTCTATTTTTTGACTACTATTATCTATATAGCTGTCTGGTATATAGCTTGATACATCTATATCTATTGTTATTTCTTGCTCCTCTTCTACTTCTATTCCTTGCATCTCTTTTACTACCTGGTCTAGTAAATTGCAATATGTATCATATCCTACTTGTTCCATATGGCCATGTTGTATTTCTCCTAGTAAACTTCCTGCTCCTCTTATTTCTAAGTCTCTCATTGCTATTTTAAATCCTGATCCAAACTCTGTAAATTCACGTATTGCTTTTAATCTTTTGTCTGCTACTTCTGATAAGAGTTTGTCTCTTTTATATGTTACATATGCATATGCTTGTTTGTCGCTTCTTCCAACTCTTCCTCTTATTTGATATAACTGTGCTAATCCTAATCTATCTGCATTTTCTACGATTATTGTATTTGCATTTGGTATATCTATTCCAGATTCTAGAATTGTAGTACATACCAAAACATTTATTTCTTTATTTATAAATCTTTCCATTATGTCTTCTATTTCTCTACCTGTCATTTTTCCATGCGCAAATTCTACCTTTGCTTCTGGAACAAGTTCTGATATATCTAATGCTTTTTTTGATATGTTTTCTACATTATTATATAAGTAAAATACTTGTCCGCTTCTCTCTAGTTCCTTTGTTATAGCTTCTTTTATAACTTCTGAATCATATTCTAATACATATGTTTGAACTGGTCTTCTGTTTTGTGGTGGCTCATAAATTACAGACATATCACGTACTCCAAGTATTGACATATGTAGTGTTCTAGGTATTGGTGTTGCTGTCATTGTAAGTACATCAACTGTTGTTTTTAATTTTTTAATTTTTTCTTTATCTTTAACTCCAAATCTATGTTCTTCATCTATTATAAGCAAACCTAAATCTTTAAACTCTACATCATCACTAAGTAATCTATGTGTACCAACTACTACATCTACTTCGCCTAATTTTAATTTTTTTACTACTTCGCTTTGTTCTTTCTTGGTTCTAAATCTGTTTAGTAGTTCTACATTTACACCAAAATTCTCCATTCTTTTCCTAAAGCCTTCATATTGTTGGTTTGCAAGCACTGTGGTTGGAACTAAATAAGCAACTTGTTTATGATCCATTACTGCTTTAAATGCTGCTCTTATTGCCACTTCTGTTTTTCCATACCCCACATCGCCACAAAGTAGTCTGTCCATAGGTCTTGGCATTTCCATATCTTTTTTTACTTCCTCTATACATCTTAACTGGTCTTCTGTTTCTTGATATGGGAACTCACCTTCAAATTGTCTTTGCCAATCTGTATCCTTTGAAAAAGCAAAACCTTTAATTTTCTGTCTTTTAGCATATAATTCTATTAAATCTTTTGCAACTTCTCGTAGGTTTTTCTTTACTTTTGATTTAGTATTATTCCATTCCTTACTTCCAAGCCTGTTTAACCTAGGGGATGTATCTCCTCCACCAATGTATTTTCTTACATTATCCAAATTGTTTGTTGGTACATAAAGCATATCATCATTTTTGTATTTTATTTTAATATAGTCCTTCGTAACTCCATCTGCTTCTATGGTATTTACCCCCACAAAAAGTCCTATACCTTGAGTTTTGTGGACAACATAATCACCTGGCTTTAAATCTGCAAATACTATTTTTTCACTCTTTTTAAATGTACTACTTGTTTTACGTTTTTTCGTTCCTCCTTCAAATGCCTCTCCAATGCTGATTACAACTAAATTCAAATCGTAAAACTCAAATCCAGATGTAAGCCCTCCTTCTAATATTTTTATTTGATTTTGGTTAATCGATTTTCTATTTATACTTTTATCTTTTAGGGCATTTCCGTTTTCACTATTCAGTATATTTTCTGGGCTTTTTTGTGCATAAATATTTTTATCGTCCTGCTTATGTCCATTTTCAAGTGTCTTACTTTTTTCTTCGTCTGATACTTCCTCTTTTAGTACTTCACTTAATAAATCTGAATCTGTCTTTATCTCATTATCTTTAAGCAATTCATTTACTTTTCCTATGTTTTCTTTATTACCTGCCAAAATGACAATTTGCTTATTTTCCTTTTCCCAACGTTTTAAATCGTTTATTAGTAGTTCTGTCTCACTTTTGTGAAAGTTTATTGGTCTTATTTCAAATTCAAATCTATTAATATTCTTACTATTATTTTCTTCTAAATATATAGCTTGTTTTTGTTTATATATTTCGTTCCATTCATCTTTTTTAAATTCACTTATATTGCTAATTGCTTCTGGAACAAATCTTTCTTTTTCTGTTAATGATTTTATTAAATTATTATTATCTATTAAAATGTTATCTATTCTTTGGTTTATTTTAGAATTTTCGTCTATAAATAGCAAATATTTTTTAGAAACATATTTTAAAAAGTTTGATTTTTGCTCATAAAACTGGTTAAAATACTTATCTACTTTACTTATATATTGTCCATTTTGAATTCCTTCAATGTCAGCTTCTATATTTTGTGAAATTTTATCTTGTGCAAATTTTTTTAAATATTTGGTTCTTATTTTTTCGGTTGTTTTCTTAACTATCTCTGAGTATACTGGAATAACTTCTTCATCTAACTCCCAATTTAGTATATACTCATTTGATGGAAATATTTCTACCATATTTGTCATTTCTGTTGTTCTTTGTGAGCTGATATTAAAATATCTTATTGAGTCTATTTCATCTCCCCAAAATTCTATTCTTACACCAGTTTTTTCAGACAAGCCAATATCGACAATTCCGCCTCTTATACTGAATTGTCCTCTATTTTCTACTAAATCGCTTCTTTCATATCCTAAAAGCAATAGTAACTGCTTTAAATTATTTAGATTTTTTTTGCCTTTAAATCCAGAGCATTCAAACAAATTTCCAACTTCAAATTTTAATATTCTTTTATATAAAATTTCCTTTGGAACCATTGGTTGCATTACTGCTTCTATTGTTGTAACTATTATTTTAGCTTGATTATAATAAATTTTATTTAGTACGTCTATTCTTGCATATGGCAAGTCTTTGCTCTCTGTTATATAGTCGTATGAAGCAATTTCTCTCTTTCCAAAGTATTCTACTCCATCAGTAAAATAGCTTAAGTCTTTTACTAGCGACTTTGCTTGTAATTCGTTGTAAGTAACTATACATATTGGCTTTTTTATTTGCGCTAATATAGCCCATGATATATATGCTTTTCCAACGAATGCTAACCCCGATATATTTATCGGGGTTTTGTTCATTTTGGTTTCTTCTATGAGCTCTTTAAATTTGTCTGAAGTTTCTAGTTTTTGTATTAATAAATTCTTCATTTAAATAAACCATTTCCTTTATTCTAATTTCCAGAGCTGGAATTAGAATTTTATTTTTTGTTATAATTATTTTGTAATTGAAATTATTTTGTATTGCATAACACCTGCTGGTGCTTGAACATCAACGATTTGACCTTTTTTAGCTCCCATTAGAGCAGCTCCTATAGGAGATTCGTTTGATATTTTGTTTTGAGATAGGTCAACTTCTGTTGAACCTACTATTGTATATGATACTTCTTCATTAAATTCCATGTCTAAAACTTTTACTATGTTTCCTACTTGTACAGTCTTTGTATCTATCTCAGATTCATCTATGATTTTAGCATATCTTAACTTGTTTTCTAATTCTGCTATTTTTGTTTCGTTTGCTGCTTGTGCATTTTTTGCTTCGTCATATTCTGAATTTTCTGATAAATCTCCAAATCCTAGTGCTATTTTAATTCTTTCTGCAATTTCTGCTCTTTTTTCTGTTGTAAGATATTCTAATTCTTTTTCTAGGTTATCGTATCCTTCTTGTGTTAATAAAACTTCTTTTTCTGTATCCATTTGGTCTCCCTCCTTTTTGTTAAAAGAAAATCGTTGTTTATCTTGTAACAAAACATATGTTTTGCTTCTGTAAACAACTTTATATATATTAAACTAATTTTGGTATTTTGTCAAGATTTAATAATAATTTTTCACACTGTGGTCACATTTATTGGTTACTGCTTAGCCAAATGAGAATATTGCTCAGATATTTTCTTTATTTCTTGCTCAGATATTTCCCCATTATTCCCCACTAAGCCTATTATTTTTATATCATCATTTTTTATTTTTTCTTGGATTTTTTCTACTGATAATTTATTAAAATTCTGCTTAAGTAATAAACTTTCGTACAATTCTACCTCATCAAAATTATTACCAATTTGTTCAAACTTTTCTATTATATCATCTGGACATTTAATTCTTATATGGTTTACGTTTATTCCTTCAAAACTCGGAACACCATATTTTACAGTCTCTTTTAAATTTATAATTATAGCTAGTCTATTTATTCTATACTTTTCAAGCTCTTCTTTAGTAAGGTTTACATTTATTATATATTTAGCTCTTTTTAGAGCTTTTCGCTTATTGTTTGAGACTGAAATTAGTATGTTATCTGTCTCTATTAAGTTTTCTTGTACATTTTTTAGTCTTGTTATATCATTTGTTACTACATTTGTCATTCTAAAATTTTCTATAAATCTTTTAAGAAAATTTAAGTTTAAATTTAAATCTTTTTTGAAAATGATATATATATCTTCTTGTTTTACATTTTTCTTCTGTTTTTCTAATATATATTTTATTATCTCGTAGTCCATATATTGCATTAATATTTTTCCAGATGATGTTTGAATTCTATCTCCTAGCATTTCACATATTTTATTTTTTAATTCTCCTTCTAGCTCTTTAGAAAAGACTATAATATCTATTTTTAGCTTTAATATGCATTTTGCAAGTTTTTTTATAATTCTTTTTTTGCTTTTATCCAAAATTTCTACTATATAATTATTGTCAAAACTTTTTATTTTTATTCCTTTTAAAAAATTTTTTGTCTTTTTTTCTTCTTTTATGTATGCAATTACCATTTCTTAGCTTTCCTTTCGTTTTTTATCTATTATATTAACAAATAGGAAAACTAGAACAAGAACTTTAGGGATAAGCCCCTAAAGTTCGCTAATAGTTTAATCTATTCCTAAGTTTTCTGAAACCAAATTCCATATTGTATCTGGTTCTCTATCTTTTGTCCAAAATGCTGCACCTGCCAAGTTATACTCATTTATTAGTGATAACTTTGCTTTTATTGATTCTTCATCTTCTGCCCAAATTTTATGTGTAACTCCATCTTTTTCGTACTCTATATAATATTGTTTTAAGTTGTCATCCCAAGTTTTTGAAGCTCCTTCTGGCACTATTTTATCTATGTTTTTCATGTCTATTGTAGATGAAGATATTTTTCCATCTTTTTCTTCCCATACTCTTGTATAAAATGGTATTCCCAAAATAATTTTGTTTGCTTCTACTCCTTCTTGTCCTAAAAACTTCTTTATGTTTGCTTCTACCCAGTTATATCCTGCTGTTGTTCCTTCGACTGGTGAAGATACTCCATTTTGGTCATATGCCATAAATACTATATAATCTGCTACTTCTCCTATTATATTTCTATCATAACATAGTGACCATTCAGGGCTTCCGTCTGGTGCTGTTACATCTACAGATAATTCTTTTCCCATTTCAGCTAGTCTAGGCTTTAGCTCTATTATAAACCTTGAAAATAAATCTTTATCTTCATCATGCATATATTCAAAGTCTATGTTTATTCCATCTAAGTTATATTTTAAAATTAAGCTCACTATATTTTCAATTAATGTATGTCTTAAATTATAGTCTCTCATTATTTCTGATGTTGTTTCTATATGAGGAGCATTAGATATACTAGGCCATACCTTGTAACCATTTGAATGTGCCCAATTTATATATGCTACTCCATCATCTCCGACATTTTCGTTTATTTTACCTTGACCTTCACCAACTAATGTAAAAAATGTTGGACTTACTACATTTACACCTTTTATGCTTGTACCACTTCTATCTGGTGCAGTATAGTATTCTGAAAAATAATCCCAAATCATACTAATTTTTTCTTTTTCCTGATTTGGGGTTGTTAAATCTTCTCTTACTGTATATTCGTTTTGTACATTAGTTGATTTTATATAACCTAGTTTTCCTCTATCTGTTCTTATTTCTGTCCAGCCATTTTCTTCTTGATTTTGTTGTTCTTCATTTTGCACAACCACAAAGCTTTCTCCTTGTTTTAATGTGTCTACATTTCTTGAGAAAACTGTTGGATAGGCTTTTACTCCATCATCTTTTAAGCTATTTGCTTTTACAAATTTTCTATCTTTTGAGTCTACTGTAATTGTATTTGTGCTTTCTATATATCCAATCTCTACATTATATATATCTTTAAATGTAGAAAAAGGAATATATATTGTATCTTCTTTTTCTATTACAGTAGCTGAAGTTTGTACCTTAGTTCCATTATTTATCATTTCATTTTGACCAATTACCATACTTGCAACTTTTGTATTTGACGTAGTTACTATTTGGTTATATTTTTCATCATAATATATATGAGGATCAAAGAAATTTGATATGTCTTCTTTTGAAATATATATTACTCCATTTTCTATAATTACATCTTTTTTTAAGTCTTGCGTTACATTGCTATTATTTATTACTAGGTTTGCTTTATCTGTTATTTCTGTATTTACATAGTTTGGTGCTAATTTAAGTATCATGAATGCAAGTGCTAAAAGTATAGCAGTTACTATTAATTTACTAAATATTTTACTCTTTACTTTTTCTTCTCTTTTTGCTCTCCTTGACATATTTTTTCTCCTACTTTTGTTTTTTTACACTATATCACAATTTTTTTGTTACTACAAGAGTTTTAAGCAATTTTTCAAATTTCCTTGACATTTAAGCATTTTTGTTATAAAATATTATAGCATTATATTGAATATAACCTAACTTAAAGCTTCTCCCCGGTGGCTTTTAGCATGGTTTATATAAATTTAAAATTTATTTATGAAATGGAGGATACATATTACCATGAATAATACAACATATAGTATTAAAAAAAGTGAAATTGAAAGAAAATGGTATATAATTGATGCAGCAGATAAACCTCTAGGTAGAGTTGCTACAGAAGCTGCTAAATTATTAAGAGGAAAACATAAACCAACTTACACTCCAAATTTAGATGCTGGAGATCATGTAATTATATTAAATGCAAGTAAAGTTGTTTTAACAGGAAAAAAATTAGATCAAAAAATTTATAGACATCATTCAGGATATATTGGTGGTCTAAAAGAAATTAAAGCAAGAGATTTATTAAATAAAAGCCCTGAGCAAATGATGATGCGTGCTGTAAAAGGTATGCTTCCACACAATAGTTTAGGTAGACAAATGCTTAAGAAATTAAGAGTATATGCAGGAGCAGAACATGAAAATGCAGCTCAAAAACCTGAAATTTGGAATTTTTAATAAAGGAGGATATTTAAAATGCCTAAAGCAAAAACAGATAAAATAATGTTTTATGGTACAGGAAGAAGAAAAAGTTCTATTGCTAGAGTTAGATTAGTTGAAGGCAAAGGAACTATTACTATAAATGGAAAAAATATAGATGAATATTTAGGAACAGAAACACTAAAAGTTATTGTTAGACAACCATTAGTAACAACAAATACAACAGACAAATATGATATTATTTGTAAAGTACAAGGTGGTGGATTTACAGGTCAAGCTGGTGCAATTCGTTTAGGTATTGCAAGAGCTTTATTAGAGGCAAATAGTGAATACAGACCTGCACTTAAAGCTGCTGGATTCTTAACAAGAGATCCACGTATGAAAGAAAGAAAGAAATACGGTCTTAAGAAAGCTAGAAAAGCACCACAATTTTCAAAAAGATAGAAGTAACTTTTTACAAAGTTTATCAAAACTCAGAAGTTTCAAAGCTTCTGAGTTTTTTAAGTTATTAAAAAATATCTGAATTTGAAATTAATTTTTTTGTTATCTTCTCTTTAGTCGGAAACTTAAGTCGTCATCACAATAGCAGACTTTTTATAATTTTTTCTATTTATAAGTATCTAAATTAAGCAATTCTTTTATCCATATATGTACAAATTATATTTTGTATCTCATCTAAGTTATTAGGGTTATCTTTAGTTCTAATTCTATCAATTAATTTTTGTATGTAATGCTCATGCTTTACAATTCTTAGCCCCTCTACAAAATTATAGTCAAATATAAAAGCTAATGCTCGTGCATAGCTATCTGCACCGTTTAATACATCATAGCTATTAACTAATTTGTTTGCTTTTATTGAATCTAATACTTTTTGATTTATTTTTTCTTTAGCAATTTTGTCGTAATCAAATATTACATTTTCATTTTGTTCTAAGTCTATTATATACAATCTATAAATATCTGTTTTGTCAGCATCCCTTATAATTTTTGCATGTAGAAGCTCTCTTTCATTAAGTCCATCTTCTATTTTATATTTATTATGATTTTTTATTGCTTTAAATATTATATTATCAAATGTATTTTCTTTTATAAAGTTTCTAATTAAATTATTTTTGAATAAAACATCTACTCCAAAATCTGCGTGGTCTATACTGTCTTTGTCACTAAATGTATCATATATTTTTAATTGTTCAAATCTTCCAATATCATGAAGTAAGGCGATTAATTTTGCTAACTGTACATCTTCATTTGATAGTTCTAAGGATTTTGCAATCTTGTCTGCTACCTCAATTACTCTGTATGAATGGGCAATTTTCTTAGCAATTTTGGGATTTTCACTATCATAAGTATTTACATATTTTTTAAATTCTTTTTTTGCGTTTTCTAAATCTATCATTTTCACCATTTTCCTTTGAGTTTAATTTCAATTATAGTATATCATAAGAGTTTACTATTTACAATAAATATTTTTAGTTTGTTTCCATATTATGTTACAGTATAAGGGTTTTATTTTACTGTTTTGCTGAAAGCCTAATAAAAAGTATATTTTGAAAATTTTTGCAGGAGTGCGTAGCGACCAAACGAGTCTTCTTTGAAGATGAGTGCAGATTGGAGAAACGTTCAGATTTAAAAAATATTTAATTTTTTAAATCTGATTATATCGTTTCGACAACAAGCGACAAAAAAATTTGAAAAATATACTTTTTATTAGGCTTTTAAAGAGTTTTATATTTAAAACCATTATCCTGTAACCATATTTCGTTACTATATAATTGTTTTATGAAAATTATAGATTTACCTTATCTAGTCATAGATACTAATTATCGTGTCATATCAAAAACTTATTTCACTTTATAAAAGCTTCTGGGATAAAATCCTAGAAGCTTTTTCAGTATTAATTTTTTACTTTTGAAATCCACTCGACTTCATCAAAGTCCAGCTCTCGTTCAATCAAAACCAGAGGTTCCTTATAATTTCCCTTATAATCAGTAATTGGAACAATTGTTGCTCCTCTAGCAGCATAACAATTATCCAGTTCTTCGTCTGTAAGCCTATTGCGCGGAGCTATCGCTTCAAAAATTTTTTTACGCTCTTCATAAAATGTAGCATTATCTATTACATAGACGTCATTAGAAAATTTAAGTTTCAGAGCAACAATATACATTGAGTAAGCTATAGACCAACCTCGGGCGTCACTCGAGATTTCATCTAAACTTGATTTTGGTGTAATATTCTGGTTAACATCACACCAGTAAAATCCTTCGTATGCAATTTCTGGAAATTTTATTTTGCTATTAATGTCTAATGGAACTACTCGCCCACTATGGTTCAACCTTACAAATCTTTCTTCCGGCAGTAATTGTTCCGGATTTTCCTTGCATTTAATCATCCTTTCAGCATTTTTCCCATCACATGTAGAAAATACTAATGGCCATGGTCCATTGTATGGAGTAAGCTCTTTTTCTGCAATTGGTGACTCAATAATGTCTGCCTCTGGAAAAGTAAGGATATATTTTAACACATGTTCCTCTAGCCAATCTTTAAACTCCTTGAATTTTTTATCAAGGTTGATGGTTCTTGGCTCATTACATCTAGGTGCATATTCCCGTCCTAGGTCATTATCATGAACCAAGCATTTAGCCCTTTGCTTATAAGTATTTCCTCTATATAGTAAATACCTTCGAGGCTCTTTATTTAGCTTAGAATTCACTTTAGTCGAATTCATAAACCAATTCTTATCTTCATCCCAATTATCACCCACATATAGATAATATGTTGGACCTGATTCATCAGCGAATACACTAAGGATCTGCTTTGGTATATATATTTCATGAACTGCAGCTGTGTCACACCATCTAGAATCAAGAGTATCCTGGGTACGACAAAAAAATAACTTAAAATCATCTCCTTCAATGTAACGAACCAATTGATATTTTGCTTCTCCGGAACCATACGTGTCAAATTCCACATTTATTCCTGGTACTTTCCAATTCCGTTTTTCTAAGGCCTTTACTATTTTTTCTGCTACCTCATCAAATGGAAATTGCCTTGCATGTGGGTACAAGAATTTTGGTTTTGTAGCTAATACTGACATATTTTTTCCTCCTAAATTCTTACGGAGGAATTGCACTCCCCCGTATATTTTTTATACTAGGTTGTGCAATAACCAGATACATTTTACATTATACTTTATTTTATGTAAATTGTCAATGAAGATTAACCCCTCAATTAGCACTAATATGTTCTAGATATCAATTAAATTTTTAAATATATATAATGCAACAGATTATATTATATATTAAAATTATAAAATAGACTCTGGATTGTAATAATTATTACTCCACCACTTCCATCATCTGATCCTGATTTAGTCCTTCCAAATTATAATATGCATCTGGAATATTTCCTATAATTACTCCTTCTACTAGAAGCACTTGATTTGTAATTGTTTCCGATATTGTATCATATGGAGTAAGTATATTTACCTTACATCTTACTTCTAAATAAATTCTATGTAGTGTTTGATTTATTCCCGCTTCCTTAAATTCTGATTTTAGATCAGTTTCAACTGTGCCATCTGTCTGCATTTTTATCTTAATATCTGGCCCTAACCCTGAAAAAAATTTACTTCCAATAAAACTACCGTAACTTTAAATTAAATGTATTATTTTCATCTTTTTCAAGCTCTTCCTGTATTCTAATTGGTATATCTGAGATTACTTCATTTATTGTTATCATATTTGTACTTATCATTTTTATATTGTTATTTTCGTCCTTAACTACCTTACAAAAATCCTCATAATCGTAGTTTGCCATAACTTTAGTTGCTTCCTCATTTGAAATTTTTGTTGCAATAGAACTCGCCATTGTTTTGCATTGTTCGTCTACTATAGGCTCTATAGCATTAATGGCGCTATTAAGCACAATAATCGCAATTGATAATATTGCGATTATTTTAAGCAGTTTTATAGCATTTGGATGCTTTTTAAATTTTATCACTTCTATTTTTGGAATTTTTAAACGCGTCCTACTAAATATTTTTTCATTTTTTTTATCCATTATATCTAGGAATAAATAATTGCTGACCTATGTTTAATTTATTTTCATTTTCTATTCCATTAATCCTTGCAATCTCGTCTACTGTGCTTCCAAATCTCTTTGCTATTTTCCACAAAGTATCCCCAGATTTCACATAATATATTATCAAACTGCATGTATTTACATTTCTATTTTCATCCTCTTTTATGTCGTCAATAATATTTATTTCAGCATTTTTAATAAGGATTACATTAAATATAGCATCTACTTTTACATCTATACTTCCGTCTGTAGTAATTACAAAGTCTTGCATTCCAATTTCTAAGTTAGTTTGAGTATTAGAATTTTGATTAACTCCTGCAAAATCCACATTAAAATTAAATGGAATTACTGTATTTTTGGTTTCTATTCCACTGCCAGAATTATATATATATGCAAGCCTTAGTTCACATTCATACAAAATTCTATCATTTAACATTGTTTGTTTTAAAATATTTATCTTAGGAGAAATGTCATATATTTTATTGCCACCTATTTCTGGGATATCTTGCTTTTCTCTAATATTACAAGTACTTTGAACTTGCTCTCTTTTTTGCATTACACTTATTTGCTTCTGCGTAAATACTATATTAGTTGTAGGTGAATATAAATCTTGTATTAAGTTAATCTCTTGATTTTTATAAACCTCACAACCAATTTCTATCTCAATTTCCACATAAATAGAATGTTCTTCTACATTATTTGGTTTTATAATCATATTTCTTATCTCATATTTAGTATCACAAATATTCTCTTCTGCAACATTATCAATGTCAATAAATCCCATTACTGGAATTTTGCTTTCGACTGTTCCTACTCTATTATCATCTGTTAAATACATTATTCTTACATCTAAATCTGATTTAGCTAAAACTTTATTATAACTTACTTTTATATCTTTGTTTATAATATGCATATCAACTTTCATAATTTCTGATAAGTTATCTATATTATCTATTACTAAAGTATCTTTTGCATATACTTTGGTACTTCCTCTTCCTATTAATGAATTGACTTTAACTTTTTTGTTTAACATTTGTATTCCTTGTAAATTTACATTCTCAATAACATCTATATTTTCATTTGATGTTACTTTTATATTAGTTTCTAAAAAAGCTTTTAATCCAATTTTTCTACCATTTATAACTTTACACTCCATATTTTTTAAAGTTACATCAACCTCTAAGTTCATTTCTGGCATCGCTCTTTCTACATCTATAACCTGAGAAAAATCTAAACTTACATTAAGTCCACGTATATTATTATTTTCATCATCAGCTAAATACATAATATATGAATTTATAGATCCATCTATTCTTACTTTGCCTTCATTTATCTCTTTTTTATAAATACACACTGTTCCACTAGTACTTATTTCATTTATTATATCTGGCTTTACATCAGGTATTATGCTATCTCCTTCGACTATGGTATTTTCTGTTTTTTGCGCAATTATATGATTTACACATATATTTTCTTTGCTAGTTTCCACCGCCATTTATTTTCCCTCCTTAAATTCTAATTATTTAATATATATTTGTACTAATTAAAAAAAATTCCTAATAACAAAAAAATTTGCCAAAGGGACAGACCCTTTTGGCAGTTTCTTTCTTTTATTAACTTACTTTCTAATTTGTATATGCTAAAACTGCCAATAGGACAAACCCATTGGCAGTTTTTTATTGTATAGGAAAAGTCGACTCTTCCCTTAATATTTCAGATGTCTCTATTGATTTTTTCTATACAACAAGGTTAAGCTTCCTTGGGCTGTGCATATTCGCGAAGCGAAATGCACATGTATGCGCCGAAAGCTTTGCTTTCGCTAGCGCATGCTTTTCTTATGCTTTAACTGTTGCAAGTGGTGGTATTAATGGACTATATCCATTTCCATCAAATACATCTACTTCTATTGTTCTCGTTAATATATCTGTATAACTATAGCTCACATTTCTATTACTTTCTTCAAATTTTATTACAAACAAATTTGGATAAGTCTTTTCTATAGTAGCTTCTTTTTCAAACGATTTACTCCTTCCTAGTGAACCCTTTACAATTATTTTTTGTCCTACTTTATCATCAATATCTGTTTTTAAACTTGTAATATCTTTTTGGCAAATCATCTTATCACCTACTCCTATTTTATAGGCAAATTTTATCATAGATTTACTTTAAAGTCAAAATGAGTCGTTTTGTGTCAAATTCTTGTAACAATTGAGTTTGTAGGGTTTTCGTCTTTTTTTATTGTATTATTACATTTCTGTTAAGTTTTTGTTACATCTATATTACAATTGTTTTTTAGCTTCTTATTATACCTTTCGATTACTCCTTATAAAGCAAATAATATTGTAAAATTTTATAATTATCTATTAATTTATTTCTATAATTAATAAAGTTGCCATTTTTATCTACAGCAAATCGATTAGTACATACTGGATATTCTTTATAAAATTCAGATATATATTTATAGTACCATGGTAGCTCTATGTTAGCATTTTCTAATACTTTCATTGCTAATCCTGCAATTGATAAATTTTGCTCATCTTCTATTTCCTTATCATAATTTGTCCAAATAAGATATGGCGTTTGGTAACGCTCTATTTCTTCTCCATATTCTTTATCGTACAAATAGTTAATAAGTGGTAAATGATCTCCGTATAATACTATCATTACCTCTTCTTGTTTTTTACTAAAGTAGTCTGTTAAGTATTTTAACGTTTTATCTAAATTGTTTATTCCTTGTGTATATGTTTCTATTTCTTCTACTTGTTCTTTTGATAAACTATTATTTTTAAGTTTTACTGTATTTTCGCTGTATTTACCCTTCTGATATGGTGTATGCGATTCTATGGTTACTGTAAAAATAAATTTTTTATCTGCTTTTTCATTTTCGTATTGATTTATTATTTCCTTTGCTGTGTCCATGTCCGAAGCCTTTTCATTATAATAATTTTGAATATTTTGCATGTCTTCTAAAAATACATTTTTATCAAATCCTAATTTTTTATATGCATTATCTCTATTATAAAAACCACCTGAATTAGGATGTATAGCAGTTGTATAATACCCATTATTTTTTAATACTCTTACTAAAGATTCTTCATTCTTCTTTATTATTTGCATATATGGGTACTTTTCTCCATATAAAAATTTGGTTGAACTAGCTGTTAGGAATTCAAATTCTGACATTGAAGTTTCTCCACCATATATACTTGTAACAACATTTCCATTTGAATAATTTTTAGTCATCCCTCTATAGTTTGGAATTGGATCTTTATCAAATTCTATGCTTTTTACTTTTGCAATATCTGAAAAAGATTCTGCCATTATTACTATTATATTTGGATTATTTCCTTCTACGATGGTATTATTTTTTTCTACTTCTTGCTTAATGCTATTTACTGCTTGATTGCTATAAATATCTAGCTCTGGTTTATATATTAAGTTTGGAATATTTTTAAAGAAATCTACTGTTGCTCCATACAAGTTATAATCATACCTTGGGTCTAAATCGTGGTTTCGTAAAGCAATTATATTGTTCCATTTATATAAACATGCAAATAAAATACAAATTATTGAAATTGCTCCCATTATTACTCTAGTTATATTTTTAGGATTTTTTTCGTATTTTGTAAATTTTGTGATTATATACTGTATTGCTAAAATTATAATGTTTATAAAAATTTGTAATAATATAATTGCTTCTACTTTCAAATTACCATATTCTGCAATTTCTAAGGCATTTCCTATTAGAAATATATCTTCTGGTAACAATGGTTTTTGTGTTACTGTAACTTTGTAAAAAGATATTATAGAAATTAAGTTTAATATTATACTTAATGCAGTATTACTAATAAAGCTTTTTTTGAATATTGCTTTAAATAATAAGTATATTCCATACACTATAACAAATTCATATACAAAAACTATAAAATACCAGCTTTCATTTAATCTTGAGAGTTTTGCTAATAAAAATGCTTGGTTATTTAAATTTGATATTAAAAATATCATGTACGGAAATATTATATTAAACAATACTATCCAAAATATTTTTAATCCTCTTTTTTTTATTGTATTCTCTTCTGTTTTCATTTTTCATTCCTTTGTTCTTCTTATTCTTTCTTTGATACTATATCATATTAGCTTATTTTTTTGCAACCTACATATACAAAATTTTCTTTTTCCCCATTGCACCAATTCCGATTTATTCCTCGCTCTCCGTCTCTAAGGTCATTTTCTATATCACCTATTGTTAAATATTTGTTTGAAGATGTTGTCGCTATTTTTTCTGCTACAACTAATGGATCTATAAAGTCTATTAGAATTCTTGCAGGTGATGATGCAAAATTTGCTCCCGCATCTATTAAAGCTTCGTAATAGCTTTGGCATGCTCCTGCAAATATTACTAAGTTTTTATTGTTTCCATCATTTCTGACATTTTTTACCGTTTGTACAAAGTATCTTGAGTTTCTATAATTGTATATATCTTCATATGATTTTCCTGCTTTAATCATTCCGGTCATGCCCGAGTAACTACTAATATATCAGGTTTATGCTGTTTTATTAAACTGTTTACAAGCCCTGGTTGTTTATTTTCTGGAATATTTTTTACAATTGCCTTAAGTCCCATTTTTTTATAATACATATTGGATTTTTCACTGTATCTTCTATCTCCATCT
>CALXND010000033.1 GCA_944389655.1 uncultured Clostridia bacterium
TATGCTTTTTTTGCAAGTTCTGCAATCTCTGTAAATGCCTTTGGATCTGTTATAGCAAGTTCTGCTAACATCTTTCTATTTATTACAACATTAGCCTTCTTTAGTCCTGCTATTAATTTGCTATATGTTAAACCATTCATTCTAGCTGCTGCATTTATTCTTGCTATCCATAATTTTCTAAAATTACTTTTTCTGTCTTTTCTTCCTACATATGCATACATTCCAGATTTCATAACTGCTTGTTTAGCTTGTCTAAATCTGTAATGTTTTGCACCAAAATAACCTTTTGCTCTTTTTAATATTTTTTTATGTTTTTTACGAGTTATTATCGCTGTTTTTACTCTTGCCATTTATTTTCACCTTCCTTAAATTTTTCCGTATTTTCTTAAATCTAAATCAAATCAAAAGCAAGTATTGCTAGAAAAGCTAGCCAGAAATTTTGAAATCATACTAGTGTATATTGAGAAATATTTGGGCGACGCTTGACACTGCAAGACGTAGCTTTTCATTTGATTTTTTAGTTACCGTATGGTAACAACTTTTTAATACCTGCTTCACAAGTTTTATCTGCATAAGCATCTTGAACTTTTCCTCTTGATTTAGCTCTTGAAGTTTTATTTGCTAAAAGATGTCTTCTATTTGATTTTGTTCTTTTTACTTTATTGTTAGCAGTATATGAATATCTTTTGCTAGCTGCTTTGTTTGTTTTTAATTTTGGCATATTTTTTTCCTCCTTGCATTTTTTATATACAAATATATTTTCATATATTTTGTTTAACTTTGTTAATTTAAATTTATTTATCTGTTTTCTTAGCGAGTATTATAAACATGTTTTTACCTTCTAATACAGCTTTCTTTTCTGGACTAGCTATGTCTGATAATTCTTCTATAAATTTATTTAAATTAGCTTCTCCAAGTTTTGTATAGTTTAATTCTCTACCTCTAAACCTTACTGTTATTTTAACTTTATTGCCATCTTCTATAAATTTTCTTGCATTTTTTAGTTTAAATTCAAAGTCATGTTGCTCTATATTTGGTGTGATTCTAATTTCTTTTACTTCAAATGCTTTTTGTTTTTTCTTAGCTTCTTTTTCTTTTTTAGCTTGTTCAAATTTATATTTACCATAGTTCATTATTTTACAAACTGGTGGCTGGGCATTTGGAGCCACTAATACTAAATCTAATTTTTTTTCGTAAGCTAAATCCAAAGCCTCATTAAGTTTCATTAGGCCTTTTTTTTCGCCTTGCTCATCAATTACTTGTACTTCTCTTGCTCTAATTTGTTCATTAATAGGTAATTCTTGTTTTATATAAAACACCTCCAAAATATTACATGCTTATAGCACAAAAAAAATGATTTGAAAAAGTCCAAATCAATCCACATTTATTTACAATATAAACCATTTTTATATGATTTTATTCACATTTTAGTTATAGTTGTTTATACTTTTAACCTTTTCCCTTTTGGTTAAGGTGAGCAGTGGATTGCTTCTTTCTTAATCGACTATATAATAATACTATGTTTTTTCTGTTTTGTCAAGTACCATCTAAATGTTTTTATAAATTAAATTGTCGTGAAGTGAAATACTATTGAAATTCTTTACAAAAGCCTTATTCGCTATTATGCATTGTAAAAGAAATAATTTAAATGACAAAAATATATGATTAGAAAAATACTATAAAAGAAAATAATTTAAATAATGTTATAAAAACCTTAAGGAATAATAAATTAATTATACTTCCAAGAGATGATAGTAATACAAAAAGTAGTCAAAGACGAGGTTAATACCACTCCTCGCCTTTTATAATAAAACATTAAAAATCTTAAATTTCAAATTACTTGCATAACATAAATTGTACTTTATAGTTAAATTGCACTTATTTTTTAATTGCATTTAAGTTTTTAACTATCCTAAAATATATTCTTTTATTGCTTTAATATTACTTTTATTCAAGTAATCAGACATATAATTTTTCTATGTTTTTTATCTTCAATTTTGTCTAATAACTTTTTCTGATTCATTAATTTTCAAGATAATCTGTATCAATTATTTTTATGTCATACGACTTTATTTTGGTTGTTCCCACTTCATATTTTATCATTAATTCGGTTAGTTCATCTTTATCAATTAAACGAATTTTTTTGTCAGAATTTTTTGCAGCTACTATTGCTTTATTATCAAATGTAGATGTTGTCACAAATATTCCTTTTGAAATTTTGTGAGTACTTAATGCTCCTAAAAAATCTCTTACATATTTTTCTGGAATCTTATTATTTTCGGCATATCTTTTAACCTGAACAAATATTTTATCTAGTCCGAGTTTATCTTCATTCACCACGGCATCTATGCCTCCATCATTGGATTTTTTAGTTACCATTAATTCCCCATAACCCATTCTAGCTAATAGTTCAGCTACTATTTCCTCAAATCTATATGGATCGACAGTATGAAGTTTTTCCATCAATTCAACACTTAGTTCTTGTTCTAACTCGTTTATGGCACTATCAATTCTTTCTACCGGCGTATAATCACTCATTACAGAATCAGTTACAGTATTATTTTTACTATTTTTTTTGTTCTTATAATTTAATATATTTTTTTCTTTGTTTTGCTTGTACAATGGATAGTTATCTATCAAAAATTTTTCATCAAAAATAGCAGGAAGATTTTTTAAAAGTTTTTTTCCTGAATTTGTAATTATAAAACTTCCTCTTTCATATTGTTCCAATAATCCTGCAATTTTTAATGCAGAAAGCGCCCAGCCCACTCTATTTTCAATTTTATTATCTTTATATTTACTATTAACAACTTGTCTTAAATCCTCTGTTAGGTTTAGTGAATCGGCAATATCGATTTTTGCTCTTCTGTTATTATGAGATTTTCCATCACTATAATATTTAATTATTGGTAAAAATAATTCATTCCATTTAGGCATAACATTAATCTTTTCCATTTAAATCATCCTTATAATATATTTACAATCTATTTTATATTTATAGTTTACATTAAATAAATGATTGCATAAGAAAAATTTAATATAAACTAATAAAGAATAGATTTTTATCGTTTTTTGACTTATTAACTTTATTTATAAGTCAAACTTTTGTTCATTACTTACTTTCCATATTATCCTCTAAAAAGTGATATATTAAGCCACTATTTAAAATTTATAAAATATGCAAAAACCCTATACTTAAAGTACAGGGTAATTTTCATTTATTTATTATTCTGCTGAACTTGCTTCAGCTTCTGGAGCTTCATAAGCTTCTAATATAGCTTTTTGTATTTTTTCTCTTGTCTCAGGATTTATTGGATGAGCTATATCTTTAAATTCTCCGTTTGGAGTTTTTCTGCTAGGCATAGCTATGAATAATCCATCTTGACTTTCGATAACTTTTATATCGTGTACTACGAATTCATTATCGAATGTTACAGAAGCAACAGCTTTCATTCTGTTCTCTGAATTTACTTTTCTTAAACGTACATCTGTTATTTGCATATTGCGCACCTCTTTCTAAAGTTTTAAATAATTTTGTACAAGTTATTACTATGTACATTTATATTATTCTTCATAAGTTCCTTTTTTCCTTCTTTATTTTTATATTTTCTACATTTTTTTTATACAAGTTAAAATTACAGTTTGTATAATATATCAATTAGCCAAAAATAGCCAGAGTACAATATATAAAAAAATTTGTTAGACTATGGAATGGAATGTGCTTTGAGTATAGAAATTCTAAAAAAATTTTGGTAGGGAATCTCAAATCCTTTTGAGGGCGCTACCAAAATTTCTTATAGAATTTCTACGAAAAGCAACTTGACCGACATAGCCTAACAAATTTTTTTATATATTGTACTCTGGCTTGGTGATTCTAACTTATGATTAAAATTACATAAAGCTATGAATTATAGCATAATTTTAACAGATTAGTATTTTTCTCATATACTATATTGAAAAACTTTTAAAAAAAGTGTATAATAGTTACTGATTTAAGCAAAAGGAGTGTGCATACAAAATGGCAAATATAGACGAATTAAAACAATACAAACATATTCACTTAATTGGTATTGGTGGAGTAAGCATGAGTGGAATTGCAGAAATCTTACATTATTGGGGTTTTATAATTACTGGCTCTGATACCACTCGGTTCTGAGATTACAGACAAATTAATTAATAATCATATACAAGTTAAAATCGGTCATGACTTAGAAAATGTTGAAAAATCCAATCTAGTGGTTTATAGCGCTGCTGTAAAAAAAGATGATCCAGAACTTCTTAGAGCTAAAGAATTAAACATTCCTATTATAGAAAGAGGAACTTTTTTAGGTATGCTTACAAAAGCATTTAAAAATACTATATGCATATCTGGTACACACGGAAAAACTACTACTACATCAATGATTGCTCTTTGTTTCTTAGAGGCTTGCAAAGATCCAACAGTTCAAGTTGGAGCTTATTTAAAACAACTTGATGGAAATTATAGAGTAGGTACAAGTGAATATTTTATAATAGAAGCATGTGAATATGTAGAAAGCTATTTAAAACTTTTCCCTCGTGCTGAGGTAATTTTAAATATAGATAATGACCATCTAGATTATTTTGGAACACTAGATAATATAGTTAAGTCATTTGGAAACTATGTAAAATTAATTCCAGATAATGGCTTATTGGTTATAAATTGGGATGATTCAAATTGTAGACAAATTACTAAAAACACATCTGCAAAAGTTTTAACTTATGCTATAGAAAACCAAAACGCAAATTTTGTTGCCAGAAATATAACTTTTAATAATAATGGATTCCCTACTTTTGATGTATACTATAATAATAATTTTTATAAAACTATATCTCTTTCAATTCCAGGAAAACACAATGTTATGAATGCTTTAGCAGCTATAGCAGTATGTTTTGATTATGGTTTGGAAAAAGAAGATATTAAAAATGCCTTATTTAAATACACTGGTGCACATAGAAGGTTTGAATATAAAGGTAATTTTAATGGTGTAAATATATATGACGATTACGGACATCATCCAACCGAAATACTTGCAACAGCAAATGCTCTTAAACAAAAGAAGTATAATAAATCATGGGTTATATTTCAACCTCATACATATAGCAGAACAAAATCATTACTAAATGATTTTGCAAATGTTCTAACAAATTTTGATAATATTATTGTTACAGATATATATGCAGCCAGAGAAACTAATACATACAATATATCCGCTAAAGATTTAGTAGATAAAATTAAAGCAAATGGGCATGATGCAATATATATATCCGACTTTGCTGACATTGTAGAATATATAAAAAAACATGCTAAGGAAAATGATATAGTATTAACTTTAGGTGCAGGAAATGTTACAAAAATCGGTCCAATGTTAGTTGAATAATAGTTACAATATATACTAAAAATTAGTACTATGAATTATATTATAAAAGGTGATTATTTTGAATATAAAGTGTTTAAAAACTTTAGAGTATGATAAGATATTAGCTAGACTAAAAGATTATTGCAAAACTTATATTGGAAAAGATAAAGCTTCAATTTTAAACCCTAGTTTTAAAAAATTGCAAGTAGAAAATCTACTAGACTATACTAAAGAAGCTACTAGTTTAGTCATTAGAAAGTCAGGAATTCCTCTTTCAGATATTCCTGACATTTCTTTGTATATTAAAAATTTAGAAAGTTCTTCTATTTTATCTAGTTTGTCTTTTTTGAATATTGCAAGATTTTTAAAAATTTCTAGAGAAGTTAAAGAATATTTTTTTGCAAGCTGTGATATTAATTTAGATGATTATTTTAAACTTTACGATTTATTTGACAATATTTACATAAATAAGAGTATTGAAGACAAAATTTTTTCTATAATACTTGACGAAAATATTATTGCAGACGATGCTTCCGTTAAGCTAAGTTCTATACGCCGCCAAAAGAAAAAATTAGAGCAAGATATTAGAGAAAAACTAAATAACTTTATACATTCTTCTGCAAATTCCAAATATATAATGGAACCAATTATAACAATTAGAAATGACAGATATGTAGTTCCTATAAAGGAAGAATGTAAGGGATTAGTAAAAGGATTTATACACGATATCTCTAGTAGTGGTTCTACAGTATTTATAGAGCCAATAAGTACTTTTGAACTTAATAACGAAATATCTAGTCTTCAAGTAGACGAAGATATAGAAATTGAAAAAATACTAAGAGATTTATCCAATCTCTTGTATCCATACACTACACATTTAAAGAATAATATTAATATATTAGGAGATTTAGATTTAATATTTGCAAAAGCTTCTTATTCACTTGATATAGATGGAATTTTACCGCAAATTAATGATGATAAATATATTAATTTAGTTTCTGCTAGACATCCTTTAATATCACAAGATAAGGTTGTTCCAATTGATATTTCTATTGGAAAGAGTTATTCAACTTTGGTTATTACTGGACCTAATACAGGTGGTAAAACTGTTAGTTTAAAAACTACAGGTCTTTTATTATTAATGGCTTATTCTGGACTATTTATTCCTGTTAAAGAAAATAGTTCTATTTATATATTCGACAATATTTTTGCAGATATTGGTGATGAACAAAGTATTCAGGAAAATTTAAGTACTTTTTCTTCACATATTTCTAACATTGTTGAAATAACTAAAAGTGTAACCCCTAATAGTCTGATTCTTCTTGATGAACTTCGGTTCTGGTACAGACCCTATTGAAGGTGCCAATTTAGCAATTAGCATATTGAAATATTTTTTTGATTTGGGAGCTACTTCCCTATCTACTACTCATTATCAAGAATTAAAAAACTATTGTTTAACAACAAATGGATTTGAAAATGCTAGTTTTGAATTCGATTTGGATAGTTTAAAACCTACTTATAAACTTTTGATAGGAATTCCAGGAAAAAGTAACGCTTTTGCCATAAGTAAAAAACTTGGTCTTTGTAGTACAATTTTAAATTATGCAAATTCTTTAATTACTAATGATAACATTAGTATTGAAGAACTTATGAAAAAAATTTATGATGACAAAATTAAAATTGAGAAAGAAAAAGAACTTATTGAAAAAAATTCTAAACAAATTGAGCTTATGCGAAAATCTTTAGAAAGTGAACTATCTCGAAGCGAAGAAAGAAAAAGCAAAATAATTAATGATGCTAAAGAAGAAGCAAGGCAAATTCTAATGTCTGCTAAAAGGCAAGCAAATTCTGCTATAAGTGAACTAAGTAGTGCCAAACTAAATTCTACAACAGCTAATAATATTAGAAATAAAATAAACGAAGAACTAAAAGATGTGTCTAACTCTAATAGTTTAAATTTAGATGCCTTGAAGGCTTTTAATGAAAAATTTAATTTGAGGAATAGTAAAATTGATAATAAAACATCTCAAAAGAAATCTGGCAATTCTGGTAATGTTACTTTTTCTAAAAATAGTTCAAAAGCTCAAAACATTTCCCCTGAAATAAATGTTATAGGCATGAATGTTTCAGATGCTACATTTGTAATTGATAAATACTTAGATGATTGTTCTATTGCCAAACTTTGCACTGTTAGAATTGTTCACGGAAAAGGTACTGGAAAACTTAGAGATGGCATACATCAGTTTTTAAGAAAAAATCCGCATGTAAAATCTTTTAGACTTGGAACTTTCGGTGAAGGAGAAATGGGTGTCACTATTGTAGAACTAAAATAATTTTATATGCTTTTGCAACATTTTACATATGTAAAATATGGCGTGAGAACAATAAATACGGGCTTTAAGATTTAAAAAAAATCTAAAAAGCCCGCTATTGTTCTTACTCTTCTCTTCCTACTAATTCTAGTCCTTCTAACTTTTCTATTTTTATATATTTAATTTGATTTTCCCATTCTTCATTTGTTAAAGTCTTAACAACCATATAATTTGTAGTATGCCCTTTTTCAAAACGTATTCCATTCTCAATATGAGGTTCCTCAAAAAGAACTTCCACCGTTTTTCCTATATAATCTTTGTTAAACTCTGCTTCATATTCATTAGACAGCTCTATCAATTTTCTGCTTCTTTCCTCTTTTATCTTACCATCAATTTGGTTTGGCATTACCGCTGCTCTTGTACCTTTTCTTTGAGAATATTTAAAAATATGCATTTTATAAAATTTTATTCTTTTCAAAAACTCATATGTAGTATTAAACTCTTCATCCGTCTCCCCTGGGAAGCCCACAATTATATCGGTAGTCAAAGCAACATTTTTATATGCTCGTCTTAATAACTTAACCCCTTTTTCAAATTCTTCTATAGTATATCGTCTGTTCATTCTTTTTAATGTAGCATCACACCCACTTTGAAGTGATAAATGAAAGTGGTCACATATCTTACTTAATTTTGCAAGTCTACTCACAAATTCTTCTGTTATTAAAGTTGGTTCCAATGAACCGAAGCCTTATTCTTTCTATTCCGTCTATTTTGTCAATATCTTCGAGCAAATCTATTAATTTATAATCATTCTTAAAATCTCTACCATATGAAGCCAGATGTATCCCAGTTATAACAACCTCTTTAATCCCATTAAGAGCAATTTTAGTAATTTCACTTATTACACTTTCTGGTTTTCTGCTTCTTATATGTCCCCTTGCAAATGGAATAATACAATACGAACAAAACCTATCACAGCCGTCTTGAACTTTTATAACCGCTCTTGTCTTTTCAGTAAATGTAACATCTCCAAAATCCACAAAATACTCACAATGCATTACATCTGATATTTTCTGCCTAGTCTCATTGCTATTACCGCTATGCTCCATTTCGCATTCAATCTCATCTGTACTATTACATATATTATTCTCATTATTAGAAACATCATTATATACTTTCTCTGTATTGTTACTTAATCCATTTTCATCTATAAATTTAACATTATCAACAAACTTTACAATATCTTTTTTTTCATTTGTTCCTAATATCAAATCAACCTCTGGAATCTGTTCCAACTCCTCTTTGTAAACTTGAACATAACAACCAACAGCAACCAATATAGCAGACGGATTTAACTCCTTAACTCTCCTTAACATTTGCCTAGACTTTCTATCTGCCATATTAGTAACCGTACAAGTATTTATTACATATACATCTGCTTTTTGCTCAAAATTCACTATTGTATAACCTGCATTTTTAAATTCCTGTATCATTGCATTCGTTTCATATTGATTAACTTTGCAACCGTAATGTACAAAAAGCTACTTTTTTATTTTCTTTATTCTGCATTTTTTATTACCTTTCTTGCGCAAACGGGGTCAAACCCCATTTGCGCAAAATTTTATTTTCTTAGCTCTGCTCCTATTTTCTTTTCTAGTATTTCTATAATTTTATTTAAAATTTCGTTAATTTCATCATCGGTTAAAGTTCTATCCATTTTTTCAAATGTTAAAGAGTACGCTATACTCTTTTTGTTTTCTTCTATTCCTTTGCCTGTGTATACGTCAAATAGCTCTATTTTTGTTAAGCTTGAGCCTCCTGCTTTTTTTATTAATGTTGCAACATCAGCAGATAAAACTTTTTTGTCAACGACAACTGCTAGGTCTTTTTTTACGCTTGGGAATCTAGAAATTTCTTTGTATTTCATTTTTCCTACTTTTTTGTCTAGCAATTTGTCTAAGTCTATTTCCATTACGTATACTGCTTCTTTTGCAAGTAGTGGGTGAATTCTTCCTATTATTCCTATTATATCGTTATTTACTGATATTAATGCGGATTGGCCTGGATGTAATTCTTCTGGCATTTGATTTTCTTTTATTACAATGCTATATCTTCCTGCATACCCTAAATAATCCATTATTTCTTCTGTAATTCCTTTTAGTATATAAAAGTCTACTTGCTTTTTGGCACCTACTCCTAAATAGAATTCTCCTGTAGCTAATACAGCTAATTTATTTTTTTCTCCATATTCTTCATCTTTTTTATAGAATGTTTTCCCAATTTCAAATATTGAAACGTCTTTATTGTTCCTTGCTTTATTATATTCATATATTTTTAAAAGTGATGGTAAAATGCTATGTCTTAAAGTGTTTCTTTCTTCTGTCATTGGGTCAAGTAAGCTTACAAGTTCTGTATCGTCTTTTGTAAAATATTTTGCTTCTTTATCATTTACTAAAATGTATGATAAAGTTTCGTTTAGTCCTAAATCTACCATTTTATTTCTTATGCCTCTATATACTTTGTCATAACTTCCTTCTTTTAAAAGCATTTCTGGTAATCTTCCTACTATGTTATCAACACCATATATACGTCCTACTTCTTCTATTAAATCTTCTTTAATAGAGATGTCTCCTCTTCTTCTTGGAACTGAAACAATTATTTTTTCTACGTTTTTTAATTCTTCTTCCGTCTCTGTATAATCTATTTTATTTCCGTTTATTATAACTTCAAATGCTAGTCTTCTAAATACATCTAAAACATCTTTTTTTGGTATATCCATTCCTAAGACATTGTTTATTTTTTCAAATGATATTTCTATCTCTCTATTTTCTAAATTTTCATTATCGTATTTAGCCATCCCTTTAAGTACTTTTCCTGCTGCATATTCTTGTAATAATTTACAAGCTCTAGACATTGCCATATATGTTCTATTTGGATCTAATCCTTTTTCAAATCTTGAACTTGCCTCACTTCTTAGAATTGCTTTTGATGTTTTTCTTACTTTTACTCCATTAAATATGGCAGATTCTATAAGAACATTTTTTGTGTTTTCTGTTATTTCTGTATCTAATCCTCCCATAACTCCTGCTAAACCAATTGCTCTTTCTCCATCTGAAATTACAATGTCTTCATCTGATAATGTTCTTTCTACATTGTCTAATGTTATTAATTTTTCACCATTCTTAGCCATTCTTACTTCTATTTTTCCTTTTAATGTGTCTAAATCATAAAAGTGGAGTGGTTGACCAGTTTCGAGCATTACATAGTTACTAATATCTACTACGTTATTTATTGGTCTTATTCCTGATGCAATAAGTCTATTTTTTATAAATGTTGGGCTTTCTCCTATTTGTATGTCTTTTACTGCTTTTGCAAGGAAAATAGAACAATTTTCTGTATTTACTTCTACTTTAAAGCTATTAGTAATATCATCATCAATTTCACTATATTTTAAGTCTATGTCCCTTACTTTTTTGTCATATATTGCTCCAATTTCATAAGCCATTCCTAAAATACTTAATAAGTCTCCTCTATTGGCTGTTAAGTCAAAGTCTATAACATCATCCTGCATTTGCATATATTCTATTGCATCAGCTCCTACTGGCGCATCTGCTGGGAATTCATGTATCCCTGTTTTATCTGCCTCATCAACATATTTATGTTCTATTCCTAACTCTAACATTGAACACAACATTCCGTTTGATTCTTGCCCTCTTATAACTCCTCTTTTTATTGTTCCTCCAGGGAGTTCTGCTCCATCTAGTGCAACAATAACCTTTAAACCTTTACGTACATTTGGTGCACCACACACAATGTTTAGTATTTCATTTCCTACATCCACTTTACAAATATGTAAGTGATCTGAATCTGGATGCATTTCGCATTCTTTAACTTCTCCTACAACTAATTTTGTAGCATTAACTAATTTACCTGCTTCGTCATATTCATTTCCCACTCTAGTCATATCTTCTGCTAGAGTTTTTACATCAACATCTATATCTACATAATCTTTAACAAAATTTGTACTTAATTTCATTTTTAATCACGTTCCTTTCCTAGGCACAAATTGGTTGGAAAAAATTCAAATTTTGCGCAAAGTTTGTGGCCACCAAAATTATCATTATTTTCAACCTTATTTCCTTTCTTGAAATTTTCCTTCTAAAATATTCTATTTCTATCTATGTGGTAGATTTTCTCTGTAATATTAATTCGCACACATATTTTTTATTTTAATAATAATGCGTAACAAAAAGTCAATTCGTTTTTAGATATTTTAATATCTACCCAAATTTCATATAAAGCCAATCGTATTAGCTTATCTATCTAACCTATCAAATTGATTTAAAAACCTTACATCATTTTGATATAGAAGACGTATATCTGTTATTCCATACTTAAACATGGCAATTCTATCAAGTCCTGTTCCGAAAGCAAAACCACTATATATTTCTGGGTCATATCCACCCATTTTCAAAACATTTGGATGAACTATTCCTGAACCTAAAACTTCAATCCAACCAGTTTGCTTGCATAGATTGCAGCCCTTTCCACCGCACTTAAAGCAGCTAACGTCTACTTCATAGGATGGTTCTGTAAATGGGAAATAACTTGGTCTAAAACGAAGCTGTAAGTTTTCTCCTAATAATTTTCTTACAAATACCTCCAATGTTCCCTTTAAGTCTGCAAGTGAAATATTTTTATCCACTACTAATCCCTCTACTTGACTAAATTGATGTGAATGTGTTGCATCATCATCTCTTCTATATGTTTTTCCAGGGCAAATAACTCTTATTGGTGTTTTCTCTGTGTTTGCCATCATTGTTCTTGCTTGAACTGCTGATGTTTGAGTTCTTAGCAAATATTCAGATGTAATATAAAAGCTATCTTGCATATCTCTTGCAGGATGTCCCTTTGGTAGGTTTAGTCTTTCAAAGCAGTATTCGTCTGTTTCAAGTTCTGGTCCTGTTACAACATCATATCCCATAGATACAAATAAATCTTCTACTTCTTCAATTATTCTATTTAATGGATGTTTACTTCCTCTTTTTACTTTTGTACTTGGTAATGTAATATCTATTTTTTCTTCTTGTAGTTTTCTTTCTAATTCTTGTTTTGCAAATTCTTCTTCTCTTTCTTTAATTAATCTCTCTATTTGCTCCCTAGCTTCATTTACTTTGCTACCAATAACTGGTCTTTCTTCTGGAGATAAGCTTCCCATTCCTCTTAAAATTGCTGTAAGCTCTCCTTTTTTTCCTAAGTATTTTACTTTTACTTCGTCTAGTTCTTTTGCACTTGTAGCTTTACTAGCTTCTTCAATTGCAACTCTCTTAATTTTAGAAATTTGCTCTTCCATCATTTTCCTCCTTTTTGATAAATTAGGCACTAGGTTAAATATAAGGAAAAGAGTCGATTTTTCCTATACAATAAAAAAACTAACCTTCCTAAGCACATAGGACGATTAGCTTATATAAACCGTGGTACCACCTAATTTTATTAATTTTATAATTAACCTCTTTATTGCTATAACGGGCATCCCGCCTTTTTCTACTTTATAATGCTGTAATTTTATTTTCTATACATTAATCTATTTTAGGCAATTTTTATATACTTATTGCACTAATTTCATTTTCAAAAAAGGTCCTCAAAAGTGAAATTTCAGTTTAATATATATTGATGGGCTTTCAGCTCCTTTCCCATCTCTCTGTAAATATTTTTTATTAAACTTACTTTGCTTTTTCATAGGATTTATTTTTCAATATTTAATATTATACCATATTTATAAGTTTTTTCAATACATATTTTGATATTTCATAATTATTTTATTTATTTAATTCAAAATAAAATTCTACACCATAATCTAAATTATTTACACCATAATCGTTCTTATAATTATTCATTATGGCTTTAACTAAAGCAAGACCTATTCCAGTACCACCTTCTGCTCTATTTCTAGAAGTATCTTCTTTATAAAATCTTCCCCAAATTTTGTTTATATGTTCTTCCTTTATGTTATCTCCTGTATTTATTACAGATATACGCACTTTGTCATTATCTCTTTTTTCTATTTTTATTTCTATCTGTTTCAGTCCATTTACCTCTTTAGTATGCTTTATAGCATTTGTAAAATAATTTGTTACAACTTGTTCTATATAAAAGTCGTCAGCATACACTTTTATCTCTTCTTGAGTATCAAATTTTATTGATATGTTTTTTTCTTCAATGATTACTTTACATTTTCTAATTACTTCGTTTATTAATTCTACTATGTTAAAGCTTGAATTATTAAATTCTCTTTTGCCATATTCTAGTTTCATTAGTTCTAGCAATTGTTTTACTAATGTATCCATTTTATTAGATTCATCTAAAATTACCTCTGCATAGAATTTTTTAGATTCTTCATCTGTATTTACATTTTCTATTAGCCCCTCTGCATAACCTTGTATTAATGCAATTGGGGTTTTTAGCTCATGTGATACATCAGATATAAACTGTTTTCTCATTTCGTCTATTTTAGACTTTTCTTCTATATCTTTTTCTAGTTCTGAATTATTTTCTCTTAATTGTTTTATTGTTCTCTCTAGTTTATCAGACATTGTATTAATATTTTTCCCTAATTCATTTATTTCATCATCAATATTTTGAGGTATATATTTTTGACTAAAATCTAGTTTTGCCATTTTATCTGTTATATCATTTAGCTGTACTATTGGTGTTGTAAATTTTTTAGATATAAATGATGCCATTAGTGCAGAAATTATTAGTATTATTATTCCTATTAATATAAGTGCCTGATTTGATATTTGGACACTTTCTTCTATTGGTACAGCTGGTATACTAATGTATAAACTATATCCATTATCTAGAATTCCTGAAAGTAATATATAGCTTATATTGTTAGAATCATCATTTATTTTTCTAATTTGTACTTTTTCATCTGAGTAAATTAGGTTATCTTTATTTTTATAATTTTTGGCATTACTTAAAATGTCTATTGCAGTAAATAAATCCTTATCTGTACTAAATACAATTGTATTTTCATTTGTTTCTATAAAAATATCAAAATTATTATTAAATGCTATTCTTCTAAGTTCATCTTCAATTTGATTGTTTGTGCTATTTGAATTATAGTACATATTTATTCTTTTATATAAATCGGTTACAGTATTTGTTTTAGAATATAAATAAAATGATTCTAAAACGATACTATTTATAGCTACTAAGCATAGTACAATTATGGCAATTACTATACACATTGTTAGAAATAATTTAAATCTTACTGATTTAAAGTTATGTTTCATTTTTGCCATTTTGTATTTCTCCTTTCATTTTTTCTTTTATTTTGATTAATAGATTATTTTTTATATACGGTTATTTAAAAAGCAAGGAATATGTAATTTTAAAGATTTTTTCCTTGCTTTTACATATTTGTAAATTGTTAAACCATTATTTTCATTCTTATGTGTGCCTTTGAAGCACTGCGACGTAGGCATGCGATTTATCCTATAAATAATAAATACGTGTCTAGAAGCATAGATTGTAATACCTAATTTTTTACTTCAAATTTATATCCAATGCCTCTAATAGTCTGAATATATTTGCCTTTTTTGCCTAGTTTGTGTCTTATTTTTTTTATATGACTATCTATTGTTCTAGAATCACCATAATAGTCATAATTCCAAACATTATTTAATATCTTATCTCTAGAAAGTGCTATATTTTCATTATCCACAAGATATTTTAATAGTTCATATTCTCTCAAACTCATTTCTATTTGCTTACCATCTACTGTTACAGTTCTTCCTTCTGAATCTATTACAATTCCTCCAAAATCTTTTACTTCCTTTGATGCTATATTTGTTCTTTTTAGTATAGCTTCTACCCTTGCTACCAATATTTTAGGACTAAATGGTTTTGATATGTATTCATCAACCCCAAGTTCAAAACCAAATAGCTCATCCTGTTCTTCTCCTCTTGCAGTTAGCATAATTATAGGTACTTTTGAATTTTGCCTTATCTGGCGTAATACTGACCAGCCATCTAGTTTTGGCATCATGACATCTAGTAATATTAGACTTATTTTATTTTCGTTTTCTGCAAACACTTTTAATGCTTCTTCTCCGTCTGCTGCTTCTAATATATTAAAGCCTTTTTGCATCAAAAAGTCTTTAATTAGCTTTCTCATTCTAGCTTCATCATCTACTATAAGAACTGTTATATCTCCCATTATTATCCATTCCTTGTTAATGTATTTAGGTTTTTATGGCTCTACCTATAAACCTACTAATTTATTATACATTAGTTTTGTGTCCATTTTATGAAAACCCATAAAAATTGGAGAATATTGTTTAAAGTATTTAATATATATTTTAACTCAGGTTCTATAATATTAGTTGGGGTGAAAAAAACTCCAACTATTTTTTATATAAAATAGTGCATTTATCCAAAATACC
>CALXND010000034.1 GCA_944389655.1 uncultured Clostridia bacterium
CGGTATTTGGTGTTTTGGGAGCGCTACAGCTTGTAAAGCTTTTTTGGTAATACGCTAGGTTAGATGATAATGGTATTATTTTATTAGACATCTAAAGAGCTTCATGTTTCAAACTATTATCAGGTAATCATTTAAGCGAAAAAAATCCCACATTTACTTGAATTTGAAAAAAAAATAGTGTATAGTATTTTTAGCCAAAATAAACAAAGGAGGAAGAATTTTGAAAGATATAGTAGACTTAAATAAAATAAACAAACCTAAAAAAAGCATAAATAAAAAAAAGATAGCCATTGCTGTATCAATTGGAATTATTCTTCTAATAGTAGCAATTACAATGTTATTATATTATTCAAGTAAAGATGTACGAGAATTTTTAGATGAATATTTATTTAGAAAAAATGTTACACAAGAAAAATTAAATTCAATTAATTTAGATTATGACTCTAATATAAGCATATTTGCATATAATAAAAATATTTGTGTACTTGCAGAAAATAAATTAACACAGTATAATTCATCAGGTAAGGTGGAATGTGAAACAAATTTGGAAATAAATAATCCAATTTACAATGTAAATAATAAATACATAGCAATAAGCGAAAAAAATGGAACGGAAATAAACCTAATTTCAGGTTCAGATATATTATGGACTAAAAAAGTTGATGGAAATGTTTCGCAATTAGATGTAAATAGCAATGGATATGTAAGTGCAATTTTAACCGGTACAACATATAAATCTGTAATAATAACATTTGATAAGGATGGTAATGAGTTATTTAAAATATATAGATCTAGCACAAAAGTTGTAGATACAAATATATCAAATGACAATAAACATCTAGCTTTTGCAGAAGTTAATACAAGTGGTACAACAATTGAATCAGTTATAAAAATAATATCAATAGAAAAAGCAAAAGTATCATCAGATGATTTTATAGAAAGCACATATACAGCAGATAGCAATAAATTAATTTTGGGAATTAGATTCCAGGGAAATAATTCGTTAGTGTGTATGTATGATGAAGAAATTTCTATACTTGAAAATGGAAATAACACAGTTATACTAAGTTTAAATGAAAAAGGTAAAAATATAAATTTTGCCAATATAAACCTAGAAAATTGCATATATAGAAGTATAGAACAAAATGAAGGACTATTTAATACAAATACAGTAGTAGAAATTAAAAATATAACTAACAATAAAATAACAGTACATTCAATAGAAGGAGCTGCAAAATATATTTATAGTTATAACAATATAATTGCAGTTGATTTGGGACAAGAAATAGAATTTATAAATACAAGCGGATGGTTACTAAAAAGTTATAGCTCAGGTCAAGAAGTGCAAGATGTAGTTATAGGAAATGGAATTGCAGGAATAGTATACAAAGATAAATTAGAATTCTTAAACTTATAAAATATAAGAACTTTTGAAAAGAAATAGGGGGTGAAAATATGTCAATTATAGTAGATGTAGTAATTATAGGTATCTTATTAATTTGCATCATAATGGGGTATGTAAGAGGATTAACAGGAGCATTAATAAAAATAGTGTCATTTGTATTATCAATTATAATAGCATTTGTATTGTTTATACCAATATCTAACTTAATAATAGATAAAACAAATATAGACGAAAACTTAGAACAGTCTATAAAAGAAATGATAATAGGAAATGAGCAAGAAAATAAAGAAAATATGCCAACAGCAATTACAGATTACATAGGAAAACAAGTAGAAAATGCAGCAGATGATGCAAAAGAAATGGTTGCAAATAGTACAGCAAATGAAGTTGCAATTACAATTGTAAAAGCAGGCACATGGATTGTATTATTTATAATAGCTAGAATACTTTTAATCTTACTAAGGTTCATAACATCACTAATAGCAAGGCTTCCAGTAATAAAACAATTCGATAAATTAGGAGGAATTGTATACGGAATTCTAGAAGGTTTAATAATAGTATATGTGTTACTTGCAATTATATCTTTTGTTTCACCAATGATGAATGGAACATTATCTACTTCAATAGAAGAGTCTCATGTTGGTAGCATGATGTATAATAACAATTTGTTATTAAAAATAATATTCTAAAAATTAAGCCCTTGACTTAGTCGGGGCTTTTTATGCTCCATTTTTAAGTAAAAACTCATTTAAATTATTATAGTATAATAAAAAGTAACCTTTTTTATATTAAAAACATAAAAAATAAGCGGAAAATGTTGATATTTAAAAAAAAGTCTAGTATAATGTAAAAGATATTATATTTTTGGGAGTGAAAAGATTTGAAAAAACAAGCTAAAGAAAAAATAGGTAAAAAGAAAAGACATATTTTTTTAAGAATAGTATTAATATTGATATTAATTATAGCAATTGCAGGTTGCGTATTTGCATATAAAGTACACCAAAACGGTGGAGGAATGGAAGGCGTTATAAAAACAGGTCTTGGATATAGCGAAGAAAAAGTGCAAACACTAGATAAAATATATTGCTTATTATTAGGACAAAGCCAAAACCTAACAGATACAATAATGCTTGCATCATACGATCCAAAAACACAAGAAGCAGCATTGCTTTCAATTCCAAGAGATACATTTGTTGGAGATAGTAGAGCATATGCAAGTGCATATGATAAAATAAATGCAGTATACCAAACAGGTGTAGATAATCTATTAGAAGATGTAAGAAATTTAACAGGAATAGATGTTAAGTACTACTTAAAAGTAGATACGGAAGCTTTAAAGGTACTAGTAGATGAAATAGGCGGAGTGTATTTTGATGTACCTATCAACATGCATTATACAGATAGAGGACAAGGATTATATATAAACTTACAAGCAGGATACCAAAAATTAGATGGAGATAAGGCTGAGCAAGTAGTACGTTTTAGGCATAATAGTGATGGTTCTACATATCCATCAGAGTATGGTGGAGAAGACCTAGGAAGAATGAGAACACAAAGAACCTTTTTGGAAGCAGTTTTAAAGCAAACAATTGAAAATATGGATATTAATACAATATTTAGCTTTTTAGATATAGCAGAAAAATACGTGGAAACAAACCTTGATTTTGATGTAATAAAAGATTATGTCCCATCTGTACTAGACTTTAACATGGACAATTTAGAAACAGCAACATTACCAGGAACTCCTGAGTACATTGGAAAATTTGCATTCTACACAGTAAATGAAGACGAAGTAGAAGAAGTAGTAAACAAATTATTTTATGGAATAGAACCTGAAATAGAAGGCAATACAGTTGATGGAAATACAATAGCAGACGAAGATGGAGTTATTCCAGAAAATGCAGTTAAAGTAGAAGTACTAAATGGAAACGGAAGTGAAAGTACTTTAAGCGAAGTAATAGCAAAATTAAAAAATGCAGGTTTCTCAGTTATACAAACAGGTAATGCCAAAGGAGCGACAAACACAACAGTAATAGATAGAGGAGAACTAACAGAGGCCGAAACTAATTCATTAAAAGAAATAATGGGAGTACAAAACATTACTTCTGGAGAATCTGGTGAAGCAGCAGATGTAACAATAATCATCGGAAGAGACTACAAATAAAAATATAACAAAAATGAGAATAAAAGCTAAACCTCATAGTAAATGATTAGCTAACTATGAGGTTTAAAATTATCTTTTATAGATATTCATTAATTTGTGTAAACTTATATCTACCACCCTTTTTAGAATTAAATTCTTTAATCTTTTCTTTTTTATAGGCTTCATATGCTCGATTACGTTTTTTAGGCTTATTAAAATGTTTTAAAATAGTAACTAATAAAAATAATATTAAAAATATAAGTAACACTCTAAAAATAATGGTTTCAAAATTAGAAGCAGTAACCGTACTTCCGGCAATTAAATCTGTAGAATATGTTTGACCATCAATTGTATAACTTAATTTCCCAACAACAGTATTTTGAGCAATTGGAGCAGATAAGGTATCTATTTGAATTTGTGGTTCTAAAGAATAGACATTAATATTGTTTTTAGTAAGTACATTTATTCCATCTTTAGCAATAATATCTAATGATTTAGTCTCTTTAGTAGCACCTTCTACTTCAACAGTACGAACTACTGAACCAGCATCCAACAATCTTCTGTATGAATAATTATCAAAGCCATAGTCAAAAACCTTAATACAGTCTTTATATCTAGTAGAAATATCTTTACTTCCTAAAACTACTTGCAAGAGTTTCAATCCTTTTTTTTCTGCAGTTGTAACAATACAATAACCAGCTTTATCAGTATAACCAGTTTTTAGTCCAGTTGCAGAAGGATAATAATATTCATTATCTTTATCAATCAATCCATTGGTCGCATTAAATACTCTACTAGGTCCAGTATACTTATTTGTTTTTGGGAGAGTATACTGGTTTACCATTGCAATTTTCATTATTTCATCAAATTTCATTGCATATTGTCCAATCAAAGCTAAATCATATGCTGTTGAGTAATGGTCATCAGAATGTATACCATTAGGATTTACAAAATGTGTATTTAAGCATCCAATTTCTTTAGCTTTACTATTCATCATTTCAGAGAACTTATCAACAGATCCAGCAATATGCTCGGCTAAAACGAAAGCTGCATCATTTGCAGAAGGAATAAGTAAGACATTTAAAAGTTGTTCAATTGTAAGTTCTTCTCCTTCTTGTAAATTTGCATGTGAATAACCAACAGGAACGTTATAAATCGAATCATGACTTACAATTGCAGTATCAGTAAGTTTGCAATTCTCTAAAGTCAATATTGCGGTCATTAATTTTGTGGTACTCGCAGGATATCTCCTTTCATAGGCATTTTTAGAATAAAGAATCTTACCAGAAGATGCATCCATTAAAATAACTGATGGCGAATCGGTAGATAATTTATCTGGGTTGTAATCGGTATTATCAATATCAGTGGCATATGTTACTGATATTGATAAGAACAAAAAAATAAAACTAACAATTATTATTTGCTTAAGTTGTTTCATAGAACCCCCCAATCTGTAATTAAACAACCATTAAAATATATATAACTATATATTAAATGAAATAAAAATTCAATATGTTTTAAAAAAATTATTAGATTTTTGTTTATTAGATAGTTGCTACTGACATAAAAAGCAAGGTATATGTATATTTTTTAAACCTTTTTTATCTTGATTGCCTCAAAACTATAACAGAGCAACTATGATAAATCTTATAACATTTACTATCAGTTAAACATTATATATGGTTATAAGAAATTTTATAAAGAAAAGTGCGATTAAGCGTCTTATAAAGGTTCATGGGTAACCTAAAAAACCTAAATATATTATACAAGGAATGTGATTAAAAATGGAAAATAAAAAGAAAATTTTAGTTATAGTAGGAATAATAGTATTAGTATTTTTTTTAATATATTACGTTTCTACAGATAACAGTAATGAGAATACGATAGAGAATTTAATTTCAACTCAAAATGAGGAAAGCGATTTGGAATACATAGTAACAAATGACGTGCAGAAAAAGGGGGAAAAAGAAATTGCTGTTCACATAGTAGGAGAGGTAAAGAGACAAGGCATAGTTTATGTAGAAGAAGGTTCAAGAGTGGCAGATGTAATAAAGAAGGCAGGAGGAGAAACGAAAGAGTCAGACTTATCAAAAGTAAATTTAGCATATATAGTAAAAGATGGGGAAAAAATATACATCCCAAATAAAAACGAAAAAATTGATGAGTATATTACAAAAAATAATGGAAATACTTTTATAGAAACTAATCATTCAAGCACCACTTCAAAAGAAGAGAAAATTAATATAAATACAGCAAATTTAACCGAATTAGACTCACTTCCAGGTATTGGTCCCGCTATTGCACAAAAAATAATTGATTATAGAGAAGAAAACGGAAAATTTAAAAAAATTGAGGATCTACAAAACGTAAAAGGAATAGGAGATGCAAAATTTGAGGAAGTAAAAGACAATATTACTGTATAAGACATAAGCAATTAACGATAATTAGACACAAAAGAATATTATGTTCTGTAGAATGCGGTATTATTAAGAATAAATAAAAAATTTATGAAATTTGCTTGACATTAAGCAAATCTTAATATACACTTTAACTGTTGAAGTAAATAGGAGGTGATTTTATGGCTAGAATTATAAATGTTGATTATGAGGCAATCCCTGCCCAAGCACAACAAATGAGAACATATGGACAAGACCTTAATAATGAACTAACTACAGCATATCAAAGTATTGCAGATATGCATAATTCTTGGTATGGACAAAGATATAATGCATTAGTTAAAGAATTTAATAATATAATTCCACAAATTAATGAATTATTAGAGTTAGTAGTTGGAGAAATTCCATTTGCTTTAGAAACAGTTGCTAATAACTATTCTCAAGCAGATAAAGGTTCAAATGTTACAGGAGCAAGTAAAACGGCTCCAAAGAAAATATCTAGCTTAGCAATTTCAAATGACGTAGGTATGAAATTCCTTACAAGCGAAGTAAATACTGTACAAAATAAAGTTTCAAATAACTTCAAAAATGCAAGAGATAAGATGAACACAATTGAATCTGCATATGCAAGAATTCAATGGCAAAGTGAAGCATCAGAAGCTTTTGCAGCAAGATTTAAGAAGTTAAAAACAGAAATTATAAGCGCATTTGAAAACCTTGATCAACAGTTTGTTACTTTAATGAAACAAACACAAGAGGATATTCAAGCTACAGAGAATGCAAATACAGTTAAATAGAATATTAAAAAAATAGGGGCAAAATAATTCTTACAAGATAGAGGATTATCTTGCCCTATTAAAAAATAAGTAAGAGAGGTAAAAAAAGTGGAAAATAATCTTCTATATGATGTCCTAATGCAACAGTTATCAAATTGTAACAATCAAATTGGTTCATTAAGTAGTCAAATAAATATATTAAAAGCAGAAATATCACAATATAAAGCTATGAATGACAAAATAAATGCTACAAAAAATTATACAATGGGAGCAAAATCTGCTACAGCAGCAGCGGCAAGTGCACTGAATAATAGTTACACAAGTTATACAGGAAAAAGTATAAGAGAAAAAATAGATACTGTAACACAAAGGTTAAATTCATTGACTACATCAATGCAAAATGCGATAGAAACTAGCCAGACTGCAATAAAGAAAAAAGAAAAAGAAATACAAAATTTACAATCACAAATTTCAACATTACAAAGTCAGATACAGGGGTTACAATCACAAATTTCAGCACTGCAAGGATAGATACAAGTATTACAATCATAAATTAATTAAATAAATTAAAATAAAATTTTATAAAAGATTAATGGAGGATGAAATGTTAACAATAAATATAGATGAAATAAGAAATGAAGTCCAACCTAGACTAAAGAAATCTAAGCAAAATGTATTAGCAGCACAGAAAGAAGCATCATCTATAGTTGAACCGCCTGACTTCATAATAAAAGGCATATCAAAGAGATGGGCTAGTACACTTAGTGATATTGTTTCAAGTATTGCATGGATAGAACATGAATTGCAACAAAAAGCGGATAATTTTGATGCAGCAGAGGCATCGAATACTAATTTAGCAACTAGTCTGGGTACCTCTGGCGGTACGATAACTGTAACATCAACCTATAGTTCCTCTTCTGGAGGAAGTGTGGGTAGCATAGGACAAACCAGCCAGGTAAATATTAGTTCAAGTAATGCTGGAACAGGAAAGAATCAAACAACAACAAAGGATAAAATTGATAAAGAGGAAATAAATAAAAGCGAAGGTAATAAAGGTGAAGGCGAAGTTACTACTGAAGGCGAAGTAAATAAACCAAATATAGACGATACTGATAAAGAGGAAAACATAAATAATGTAGAAACTAGCGAGAACATAACTTTCACCAGTACTGACGAATTTTTCGATAAATTATTAGCAGGAACAGGTAGTTACGGAATTAACAGTGAAGCTTTTAAAGATCTACAGGAATTAGATCCAATAGAATATGATAATATGAAAGATATACTCATAAATGAGTATAAGCTATCAGAAACAGACAGTGAAGAATTATTAAATCTAATAGGACAACTAACAGATAGTTCATATTCTTCAGAGGTAAATGCAATATGTTCATATTTCAAAAATAAACCAGAAGAATTTGAAAAAATATTTGGCTTTCCATTATATACAAAAAATGCTGATGGTGAACTAATATTAAATGATAATGCAATACTGATGGATTATTATTTCTGGAATAATGCATACGGAGAAAATGCAACATTAATAGAAATTCAAGAAGATGGAACAGCAATTTTAAATAAGGATGCATTTGAAAATGTACAAAATGCGAATTGGCAAAAATTAGATGCATATTTACAATGGAAATCAGATAAATTAAGTTGTGTTGCAGGAGAAATATGTTCAAACCAAGAGTCTGTTCTTACAGATGCCGAAATAAAAGATGCTTTAAGTACACATTTGGAGAATAGTGAAGAACTAAGTATTAATATATCGGCTACAGACCTAGAAAATGCAGTTCCACTATATAATACAGAAACAGGAGAAGTTATAAATAATGTTGCAGAAGGACAATGGTTTAAAGTAACAGGAACTACAGAAAACGGAGTTATAGTATCTAGTAATGGACAAAAATGCGAGATTAAATATGAAGATCTAGCAGAAAATTCAAAATTTACATTTATAAGTGATGTAATAACTATGCAAAAAGCAATAGCATAATAAGAAGGAGGAAAGGGACTTGTTATTAACGTTAATTGGAAAAAACACAATGGATAAACTAATGTTGCCCAAAATCGCAATAGGTAATTACTGGTTAAGTGATAGAGAAAAAAAACTAATAAACATAGAGGGCAGAGATGGAAATTGGCGATTAATAATAAATAATTCTATAGATGTTATTGATTTAAAAACGGTACAAATAGAAAATAACATATTGAAGGCAGGAAGTAAAATAACTTCACAGGATGTAATCTTATTAGAAGATGAAATGTATGGAATATATTTCAAAGAAACAGGAAGACTATTTATGTTATATTCTTCACCATCATATGAAAGCAATTTCAGACGTTTTGATATTAAAAAAACGTCTGAAATTAGTATTGGAAATGGCATACACAATTGCATATCATATAGCAATAAAATGGTATCTCTAACACATGCAAGACTATTTTTATATGAGGGAAGATGGCGCCTAGAAAATCATGATGTGAAATTTGGAACATTTGTTAATAACAAACCGGTTGAAAAAGAAACAATACTTGTAAATGGTGATATTATATTTATAATGGGATTAAAAATAATTGTCATGGGAAGGAGTTTATTTATAAATAATCCATCCAATAAAGTTATGTGTAATTCAGACATACTAAAATTTATCGAAGTAAGTAAGGATATAGAATTAAAGAACATTGAAGAAGACGAAAACATAGACTTATATTCAGAAAAAGATTATTTTTTTAGAGCTCCGAGAATTATAAACTTAATAGAACAAGAAAAAATGAAAATAGATGCGCCCCCACACTTACAAGATAATGAAGACATGCCACTAATACTATCAATAGGATCATCTCTATCCATGGGGATAATAATGATGGTTTCTATTTTTAATGCAATAGATGGAAGAGTTACTGGTACAGCATCTGCCAAACAGACAGTAACATCACTTATTATAGCAATAGCTATGCTAATAAGTATGATTCTTTTTCCAGTCTTAAGTCAAAAATATAATAGAAAACGAAAGAAAAAGTACGAAGCAAAACGCCAAAAAAGATATAAAGAATACTTGGATAAAAAAAGTATAGCTATAAGTAAAATCGTAAATAAACAAAGAAATATACTATTTGAAAACTATGTTTCAGCGGAAGAATGTGTAAATATTATATTAAATAAAGATCCTAGATTATGGGAAAGAAAAATAGATGACTATGACTTCATAACAATAAGATTAGGTACAGGAGAAGTTCCACTTAAATTAGACATTCAATATCCAGAGGAACAATTCACTATGGAGGATGATAATTTAGTAGAAATGTTAAATATAATGGTAGAGGATTCTAAGATGATAAAATCAGCTCCAATTGTACTATCCTTGGTAGAAAAAAATATATCTGCAATAATTACACATAAGGATGAAAAGATAGATAGATTTATTCAAAGTATAATAATACAGTTAATTGCATTTCAAAGTTATGAGGATTTAAAGTTAGTATTTTTATTAAAAAAAGATGAAATGGAAAACTTAGAGTATGTTAAAATGTTACCACATGTATGGGATAATTCTAAACAAATAAGATTTTTTGCATATGATTATGATGATATGAGTGAGATATCTAAATATCTAGAAGAAGAATTACAAAACCGACTACAATATAAAAACAAAGATTATAAATCATTTGAGCCATATTATCTAATAATCACAAATGACTACCCCAAAATAGAAAATCTAAGGATAATTACAGAAATACTAAAACAAAAAGAAAATTTGGGATTCAGTATTTTATGTATTACAAATGATTTAATGCAACTACCAAACGAATGTAAAACATTTGTTAGTATAGATCAAAATAATGAAACAGGCATGATATTTGAAAATGAAATATCTTCAAAAAATCAGACAGAAGTGGTATTTGATACTTCAGTTAGATTCTTTTTTGATAAAATATGTCAAGCTATATCAAACATACCAATAAGATATACAGAGAAAGGGCAGAATTTATTACCAAACACATATACTTTCTTAGAAATGTACGATGTCGGAAGAATAGAGCAGCTTAATGTATGGGAGAGATGGAATAAAAATGATCCAACATTGTCTTTAAAAGCACCTGTAGGAATAGATATTCTAGGAATGCCGATAATGCTTGATATTCACGAAAAATTTCACGGACCACATGGACTTATAGCTGGTAGTACCGGCTCAGGAAAAAGCGAATTTATTATAACATATATATTATCATTAGCTATAAATTATCATCCAGATGATGTATCTTTTATTCTAATAGATTATAAAGGAGGAGGACTTGCAGGTGCATTCTCTAAAGGGCGTGTAAAATTACCACATATTGTAGGAACAATAACAAATATAGATACCAATGATTTGCAAAGATCATTAGTATCTATACAAAGTGAACTGCGTAGAAGACAAGTAATGTTTAATGAAGCAAGAGATAAAATAGACGAAGGTACAATTGATATATATAAATACCAAAAACTCTATCATGAAGGAGTAGTAAAAAAACCTATTCCACATTTACTTATAATATGCGATGAATTTGCAGAGTTAAAACAGCAACAAGAAGAATTTATGGATGAATTAATTAGTGTATCAAGAATTGGACGTAGTCTTGGAGTTCATTTAATATTAGCAACACAAAAACCAGCTGGAATAGTAAATGACCAAATACGTAGTAACAGTAAAATGGCAGTATGTCTAAAAGTTCAAGACAGAGAAGATAGTATGGATGTAATAAAAAGACCTGATGCGGCAAATTTAAAAAAAGTTGGACAATTTTTCTTACAAGTAGGAAATGATGAGTATTTTACATTAGGACAATCGGCGTGGGCTGGAGCACCATATTACCCATCAGACGTAACTGAAAAAAAATTAGATAACTCAATAAAATTTATATCCAACATTGGTGCTACAATAAAAGAAGTAGATGATACAACACAAAAAACGATAAAAAGACAAGGTGAGCAATTAACTAACATTGTAAAGTATATTTATGAAATAGCAGAGCAAAATAAGATTAAACCGGAAAAACTATGGCTTGAGAACATTCCGGAAACTATATATGTAAAAAATATAAAAGCCAAATATCATATAAAAGAAAAACCAGAAACAATTACAGCAACATTAGGAGAATATGATGATCCGTTTAATCAAAGACAGGGAATTGTAGATATAAATTTGCAAAATGAAGGAAATGTAGTTATATATGGAAATGCAGAAAGTGGAAAAGAAACAATTTTAAGTACAATGATTTATGATTTAATAACAACATATACTGCGGAAGACGTCTCTATATACTTATTTGATTTTGGAACAGAGGCATTAAAGATATATAGAGATGCTCCACAAGTGGGAGATGTAGTATTTTTAAATGATACCGAAAAAATAGGTAGATTTTTTGATATGATACAAAATGAGATAAAAATTAGAAAAAATGAATTACTTGAATATAATGGAGATTACAGTCTATATTTAAAGACAAGTGGTAAGAAAATGCCAATGATTATTACAATAATAAATAATTATGAGGCATTTGCAGAAATCTATGAAGATAAATATGAAGATAATTTACTAAATTTGACTAGAGAAGGTTTAAAAAGCGGTGTAGTTTTTGTGGTTTCTGTAAATGTGTATAGTAGTATGAGATATAGATTAACTCAAAACTTTAAGCAACATATTTGTTTACAGCTAAATAGCGACAATGACTATTATAATATATTTGAAAAAATAGGTAAAAAGAGGCCTTCGCATATATTCGGAAGAGGATTGATTGAAATAGATGATGGAATATATGAATTTCAGACTGCAAAAATATGCGAACCAGAGCATTATAATGCATTTATAAAAGAAATAATCACAGAATTAAATAAAAATACCAAGATTACAACCAAATCAATACCTGTGATACCAGATAAAATAACAATAAAGGATTTTAGTTCAGAAATAAATACATTAAAAGATTTACCAATTGGAATAATAAGACAAGATTTAAAAGTATGTACGTATAACTTAAAAAAAGACTTTGTAAATATTATCACATCTAAGAGCATAAAAGATGCAATACAATTTACAGTAAACATACTTGAGGAGATTAAAAACATTAAGGATGTAGAAGTAGCAATATTTGATGCAGAAAGAGTGCAGGTAATTAAGAGAAAAGAATTAGTTGATGAATATATAAGTTTTATAACAAATATAGATAAAAACAAAAGCAAAAATATAATCTGTGTAATAATAGGAATCGACAAATTATTAAGCTATTTAGAAAATTATAATTTTAATGATACCTTTAAGAAGATGGAAGAAATAGGAAGATGTAATGTTATATTAGTAGAAAACGCAAATAAATTAAAAAATCATGAATATGATGATTGGTATAAAAATTATATATCAAAAGATAATGGAATTTGGGTAGGAAATGGAGTAAACAACCAGTATTTAATAAATATAAACTCTAATAGACGAGAGATAAACGACAACTGTGGTTCAAGTTTTGGCTATGTAATAAGAGAAGGTATTGCAACAGAGGTCAAAATGTTAGAGATGGTAGAAAAAGGCGAAAGCGCAGAGAAGTAATTATAACAATATGAAAAAATAGAAAGGAAAGAAATTATATTGAATAAAATTTTAGTAAAGTTATATGTACCAGCAATAGAAATGCAATACGATGTATGGTTGCCAATAAATAGAAAAATATATAATATTATAGTTTTATTAGTAAAAGCTATAAAAGAACTTTGTCATGGAGAATATAAACCAAATAATATGCCTATGCTATATGATAAAAATGCAGCAAAAATGTATGATATAAACCTAAGTGTGAAAGCAAACGAAATAAAAAACGGAACAGAGATAATATTAATATAAGGAAAGAGGCTATTAAATAAAACAAAGAGTTAGACAGCTTTTTGTAGTACTTTAACTGGCAAACAGTTACAAGATAAATCCCATGCCTATGCAGCGGTGCTTCAAAGGCATGGGATTTATCCTGTACCAGACATGTGCAGCACTCAAATATTAATTGACTTCTATGTAAAAAAGATGTATAATAAAATGTAATTCTAAATAGAATTGTAGGAACTATTAATTTTTCTCAAATAAGTTTAAGTAGGAGGTATTTTATGGAAAAACGGTTTCAAATAAAAAAAATTAAAAGATCAACTAAGACTAACGAACTATTAGTTTATAGGTCTATAAGTTCAGAAGACGAAATAAGATTCTATTTTAATGATTACCAATATGTTGCAGCACTAGATGAACAAAACGGTAATATGTTTATCCATTATGGTGAAGATGAAGAAAAGATGAGTGTTCAAAAAAGAGAAAAAGTATTAGAAATTTTTAAGTGTAATTATAAAGAGTATTTTTTATGCATACTGATTTTTTCTTGCATTTACATATTGTCAACAATATTATCAATTTTTTTGGGTGATAAGAGTATTATAGCCGGTCTATTAATTCCTAATCTAGGAATTACAATAGGACTAATTTGTTGCGTTTTAGTTATAGAATATAGATTGACTTTAAAATCAGTAAAAAGCAAACATGCTGCTGAACACATGATGATAAATTTTTTACAAAAAAATCTAAGATTACCTAGAAGTATGGACGAAATTAAATGTAGTTCCAGATTTAACAAATTGTGTGGAAGTAGATACAATGCACATAAAATTATAGAATTCATAAAGCCATTTATAATTATTGAATGTGCATTAATTATAACATTACCATTTGAAATTGTATTACGGTTAAAATATGATGTAACTAGTTTATCATTAATTATTATGATGTTTTTTGCAATTTCCACTTATATATTATATAAAATGGATAAATGCGGAAAGCTAATAATTATTACTGATAAATTGGAATTAGTACTAAATTACTTAATTCAATATTGTAATACAACAAAAAAAGTAAAAGAGGCAGATATCTTATTAGCATACTATGCTGCAAAGTATTGGATGCAAGTCGTTTATCCAGAATATTATATTGAAGATGATGGTGAATTTGAAAGAGAAAAGTTTTACTAAAAATTAATAACCCAAAAGCCATTGGTGTACCAGTGGCCTTTTTTTAAAATTAGGAATATTTTTCTAAAAATAGCATATAATAATACAAAGAAATAATTTAATTTCTTTATATATGTTGACAAAGCCATACAATAAGGTGTATAATAAATAAGTCGACACACATCGCGGGGTGGAGCAGTTGGCAGCTCGTTGGGCTCATAACCCAAAGGTCGGAGGTTCGAGTCCTCCTCCCGCAACCACTTATACCAGCATTTTGCTGGTTTTTATTTTGCCAAAAATAAGTCTTTTTGCGGGTTGTATCAACTTCCGCTTTTTTGAAAATTTTTAAAAACTTCTCAATTTTTCTCAGTTTTTCTACCAAACTGCAACCAAAATAATATTTTTTTAGTTTTTGGTTGCAGTTACTGCA
>CALXND010000035.1 GCA_944389655.1 uncultured Clostridia bacterium
GCCTTGCCATCTGTCTCTAATATTTGCATGATATATTCTCTATTTAATAAATTATTTATAGGTGCATCTTTATCATCCATTATCTTTGTAAGCATTTCTTTTACAGTTTTTAAATAAGTAGGATTCCAAGTTTTTGGGTATGGACTCTTTTTTCTGTCAACTATTTCAGCAGGCAATTTATCCTTCATAATATAACGAAGTAACCCTTTTTCTCTTCCGTTTAAAGCTTTAATTTCCCAAGGAATATTCCATACATATTCTGCCAAACGATAATCACAGAAAGGAACTCTTATTTCAAATCCGTTATACATTCCCATCTTGTCTGACCTATCTAATAATGTTTGCATGAACCAATTTAAGGTAAGATGCGAAATTTTTCTTTTTTCTTTAGTTTCTTCAGAATCAATATCCAGGATTTCCACATCATCTAAACTCTCATTATATCTATAGTCAATGTATTCTTTTAAATCTATCTGTTCACCTATTTCAGGATTTAACAATTCCTGTCTTTCTCTAATAGCAATCGACCAAGGAAAAGTTCCACTATTTAAAGCATCTTTTCTGAAAAACCATGGATAACCTCCAAAAATTTCATCTGCACATTCTCCTGTTAAAGTAACAGTTGCTTCAGGTTTTACATTTTTACAAAATAGAAGTAAAGATGAGTCTACGTCTGCCATTCCAGGAAAATCTCTGGCTATCATTGCATCCTCTAAAGCCTTAGCTAGCTCAGGAGTATCTAGCATTACAGTATGATGATTTGTATTTAATTTAGATTGCATTAAATTAATATAGTAATTGTCAGAATTAGGCTGAAAGTCAGTTTTTTGAAAATTTTTATCGTTATCAACATAGTCTACAGAGTAAGTATTTAAATTAGGCAAGTTATGTTCTTTACAATAATCAGCTGCATACATTGTAATAATGCTTGAATCAAGCCCACCAGATAGAAATGTACAAAGAGGGACATCACTTATTAGTTGATTTTTAATAGAATCCTCTAGTAGATATTTAACTTTTTCGCATGTTTGATCAAAATTATCTTCATGTGGCTTGCTTTTTAGTTTCCAATATCGTTTTATATGAATACCACTATCGTTGTATACCATATAACCTGCTGGTTTTAGCTCATATATATTTTTAAAAGCAGTAATACCATTTGTATGAGCAGGACCTATTCCAAACATTTCACTAATACCCTGTTTATCCAAAACAGGAGTAATACCTGGATATTTTAATATGGCTTTTACTTCAGATGCAAAAATCAAACTATTATTAAATATTGTGTAATAAAATGGTTTAACACCAAAATGATCACGAGCAGCAAATAAAGTTTGCTCATTTTCGTTCCAAATTGCAAAAGCAAATATACCATTTAATTTATGAACAATTTCTTCCTTATAAAATATATATGATTTAAGTAAAATCTCAGTATCTGAATAGCTATCGAGAGGAATATTGTGTTGCTTTAAAGTTTCCTTTAATTCTTTAGTATTATAAATTTGACCATTATAAACAATAACATAGTTATTTCCTTGATAATTAAATGTCATTGGTTGTTTTCCACCTTCTGGGTCAATTACAATTAATCTCCTGTGTCCTAAAAGAGCATGATTACTGGTATAGTAACCACATTCATCTGGCCCTCTTTTTTTCAAAGAGTCGTTCATCGAAATTAAAACATCTTTTTTTGAATTCAAATTTTCTTTTAAATTGACTGTTCCCACAAAACCACACATACAGCACCATCAAATCCTTTTATAATATTTAGGTTTTTTAATTATACAATGTAGGATATTACCTATAAACCTATTACTTTCTTAAATAGTATATGAATATTTCAAGAAAAATGTAACTACTATTGACAAATTAAAAAAAAATTAGTATAATTTTAAAGTACCAATTAAGAGAAAAGTATAAAACTTTAACAATAGATAATAATTTAAGGGAGGGAGTTAATATGGCACAACCAAAAAGAAGATGGTCAAAACAAAGAACAAGAACAAGAAGGTCAACATGGAAATTAGAAAACCAAAACTTAGTTGAATGTTCACATTGTCATGAATTAATAAAACAACATACAGTATGTCCAACATGTGGATATTATGATGGAAAAGAAGTTATTGCTAAAACAGCAGAATAAAAAATTAAAGAAAGTAGCACAAAGTGCTATTTTTTTTGTTACAGGATAATGGTTTTAAACATACAACTCTTTAAAATAAAGCCATTATTCTGTCACAATCCACAGCCAGTTTTTTTAGCATAGTCAGAATTAATATATTCAAAATTTGTGAAAATATGGAATGGAATGTGATTTGAGAATACTAATTCTTAAGAAATTTTTGTAGGGAATCTCATTATGAGGGTGCTGCAAAAATTTCTTTAGAATTAGTCCGAAAATCAGCTTGACCGACATATTTGAAACAATATTTTTAATATATTAATTCTGACTTTATACAAAAACTTTATTATACTGTGAATTGTAACATTATTCTGTAACTTTTTTTGGCTTTTTTCTAAAAATAATTGATACATAAGAATATAAATGATATAATAAATCCAATTTTACGTATGTACAATTTGTGTGCATTAGTGTAAATAATGCGGAGTGCCAATTACTTATTAGAAAGTGGGAAAAAGACGAATGAAAAACAGAGTAGGAAAAATTTTTAATTATATGAAAACTAAAAGATATATTCATTATATATTCCTAATAATATTAGGACTTTTAATATCAATTCCATTTTGTTGGGTACAAATACGAACAACAGACGATGGCTGGTTACACTTATTAAGATTAATAGGAATAGATAACGCATTAGAAAAAGGAGCTTTTCCATTTTTAGTACAGCCATATATTTGCAATGACTGGGGATATAGTATGACAGCATTTTACCCTACAATTGTATCATATGTACCATATGTACTAGGATTGCTATTTAATAATTTTGCAGTCCGGATTAAAATGGTTTGCAGTGATTACTAGCATTTTATCAGGTATATTTATGTATAACTTTATGAATGAGGTAACAAAAAAGAAAGGAATTTCTTTTTTTGCTGCAGTAATTTATATGACTTTTCCGTATAAATTAGAAAATATTTTTAATAGATACGCTATAGGGGAATTTACTGCATTTGTATTTATACCAATTGTATTCCAGGGATTATACAATTTGCTTAATGGAGATAAAAAAAGGCACTTTTACATAGCCATAGGAGCTACAGGATTATTATTAAGCCATACAATCTCAACAGAGTACACAGCAATATTTTGTGTAATATATATGATATTTAATATAAACAAATTCTTCAAAAAAGATATTATTATTAAATGTATAATTAATGTTGTATGGATTTTACTAATGTCAGCAATATTTTGGGTACCAATGTTAGAATTTGAATCAACAGCGCATTACTCTATATTTGAACCAAAAGTCATAAAAACAGATGGAGACTATGTAGCCAATAATGTAATAGAATTATGGCAATTTATTAAAGATAAAGGAGAACCAAACGGAGTATCCTTTGTGGTGGGAATACCATTTATAACAATGCTGTTATTAGGAGTTTTAGCTTATAAAAAGATAGATGAAAAACATAAATATTTTTATATAACAAATTTACTAATGGGAATTATTGCAGTACTTATGTGTACAAAGGCATTTCCATGGAGACTAATGCCAAACTTTTTATGTACGGTGCAGTACCCTTGGCGAATGGTAGGATTTGCATTTTTCTTTTTTACACCAGTCTGTGCAATGAACTTGTATTATCTAATAAAAAATGTAAAGAGTAAATGTATCAGAAACACATTATATTTGCTATCTTTAGCAGTATTATTAGGATTTACAGCATACGAACTTACAGCATATAAAACAACTAATCCAAATATTGATGTAGAATATGAAAGAAATGCTATAGAGAATCCACAAATAAATTATTTTGCAGTAAATAGGGACTATATGCCATTAAATGCCCTAGTTAAGCAAAGAAATTATTTAACAACAAGAGGAGACAAAACTCTTGTGCTTAGTGGCTCAGCAGAAATAGAAGATGAAGAAAAAGATGCACTTCATATAGATATGACCATTAGAAATGCAGAAAAAGATACTAGGCTAGAATTACCATACTTATTTTACCCAGGTTATACTGTTATAATGGAAGAAAACGGTAAAAAGATAAACTTACAGACAACAGAATCCGAAAATGGATTCGTCCAAATAGTTATTCCAGAATATGTAGAGGAAGCAAAAATAGTTGTGGACTATACAGCTACCACATTGGAAAAAGTAGCTTATATAATTTCTGGAATATCAATAGTATGTTTTATAGCATATGTGGCTTACATTAACAGATATAAAATTAAAAAAATAAAAAATAAAGAGGAGAAAAATGAAACAAAAGCTTAAAGATTATTTAATAATTTTAATGTTTACAATAGTAGTATGTATACCATTATTAAATAAAAATCTTGATGTGTATAGAGATGATGGAGTTCAACATATAGCAAGACTTATGGGAACATACCAATCAATTACAGGAGGAGAAAATCCTCCTGTAATAATGTCAAATTTTTGCAATGAATTTGGGTATTCGTGGAATATTTTTTATAGTCCATTAACAGCTTATTTGCCATTAATATTAAGAATATTTACAAATTCATTTGAGGTAATTTTAAAGCTGTTTATGTTTTTGCTTAGTTTCCTTTCTGGGATTGCAATGTATGAGTTTGTAAAAAATATTACTAAAAATAATAATGCAGCAATACTTGCAGGAATACTATATGTACTGGCACCATATAGATTAACAGATATGTATATGAGAGTTGCAATATCAGAACTTGCATCATTTGTATTTTTACCAGTATTATTTCAGGGAATGTATAATATATTTAATTTAAATATACGGAATAGTAAGGGATAATTGCGAAAAAACAAATAGCAGAGAAAAAGAATATGGTACATTGTTTAAAAAAAGTTTGCCATTAGCATTGGGAGCAGCAGGATTAATACTTACACATATAGTAATGGCAATGTATGCTGCAATTATTTGCTTAATATATGTATTAATAAATATAAAGCAACTAAAAAACAAAAAAGTTTTAATAATGTTGGGAATTAATCTATTACTAATTATACTTTTAACGGCCTTTTATATATTTCCGCTATTGGAACATAAAATTGGAACAAACTATGAAGTATTTCAAGACGGAAGAATGGAACGAACAAGTGAACTTATTAGAAACAAAGTAGATATATGGGACTTGTTATATACGAAAAAAGGCGAATTAAGTTTTGAAATAGGACTAGTAACTTTAATAGGATTAGTATTTACATTATTAGCATATAAAAAAATTGGAAAAGAATACAAAAAGATTTATTGGTTTTCATTAATTATAGGGCTATCTTGCATTGTAATGTCACTTAGATTTTTTCCATTTGAAAAGTCACCACCAATATTGAAAATGATACAATTTACATTTAGATTATTAGAATTTGCATCATACTTTTTAATATTTGTTGTTTCTATAAATTATTCACTAGTCATAAAAAACTTTAGGCTAAGGGATGTATTAGTATTAGGTTTAATTGCTGTTTTAATTGTAATTCCATTAAAAAAGAATTTAGATTTTGAAAAAGTCTGGACAGAAGATAAACTTTGGCCAGCAGTAAGAGTATCAGAAAATACTGGAAGAGTACATGCTGGATGTGCTACATTTGAATATTTACCAAGTAAAGCATTTAAAAATCTAGATTATATAAAAAATAGGGAGAATACAGTAATTATAATTAAAGGAAAAGCGACTATTTCAAATGAAATAAAAGAAGGAACCAATATGTCGTTTCAAATAGAGAATGTAACTGCAAACACAGAAATAGAATTGCCATATATTTATTATTTGGGATATGATGTAACAGTGGAAAAAACAAATGGTGAAAAACAAAAAATAGATACATATGAATCAGAAAGAGGATTTGTACAAATTAGTTTAAGTCAAGGTATAAGTGGAAAAATAGAAATAAAATATACAGGAACGACTATTATGAAAATATCATATATAGTTTCAATAGTTACTTTTGTTGGATTAATAAGTATATTAATTTTACAAGCTATTTTTAGGTATATACAAAAGTAAAATTTTTACATTGATTTTTATAAAAGCATATGATAATATATAATAACATTCGTAGCTATACGATAGAAATAGCAAGTAGGATTCTCTAAATCAAATGATAGGAGGAAAAGAGTATGTGGAAATATTACTATGAAAACTGTTGTTCAGACAATGTAGTTGCTACGTATACAAATGACCAGGGGCGTGAAGTGCTAGAAGTTTATGAAGCAAGAGGATGCTTTTACACACGGCCACTATATAGCTTTTTAGATTCAACAATCGTTGATTATAAAAAAGCGACCCCAAGAAGAGCTCTTAGTGTGGGAGAATCTATAAGTATACAAAGATTGAAAAATGCTTGTAAGATAATAGAAGGAAACTACAATGAACAAGTAAGAAATATTAAAAAAATCATAGGGTGAAATTAATTTTCACAAAAATTAGGATCTAAAGGATATATATTCTCTAGTTCCTAATTTTTTGTAAAAATCTAAGCTAACTAGCCCAAATGTAAATTTTTATCTAAAACTTGCTATTTTTATGCAGATATAGTAAAATGGAATAGTGCAATTGGGGACTGTCCCCAATTGCACTGGAGGAGAGTGAAAAGAATGGCAAAACCAACAGTGGCAATAGTAGGAAGACCCAATGTAGGAAAGTCTACATTTTTTAATTATATAGTGGGAAAAAGAATATCTATAGTAGCAGATACGCCAGGAGTTACAAGGGATAGAGTCTGTGCTGAAACTAATTGGAGAGGCAGAGATTTTACATTGGTTGATACAGGTGGTATAGAACCAGAAACGAATGATGTTATTTTGTCCCAAATGAGAGAGCAGGCAAATCTTGCTATAGCAATGGCAGATGTTATTGTTTTTGTAACTGATTTAAAGCAAGGGGTAACAGCAGCGGATACCGATATTGCACTTATGCTAAAAAAATCTAAAAAACCAGTTGTGTTAGTTTGTAATAAGGCTGATAATTATGGAAAGATGCCAGATGAGATATATGAGTTTTATAATCTTGGACTTGGAGAACCATATAGAGTATCAGCTGTAAATGCAATTGGAATAGGCGATGTATTAGATGCAATTTATGACATGCTTCCACCAAAAGATGAAAATGAAGAGGATAGTGAAATTATAAAAGTTGCAATTATAGGAAAACCAAATGTAGGAAAATCTTCATTAGTCAATAGGATTTTAGGTGAAAATAGAGTTATTGTAAGTGATGTTGCAGGAACTACAAGAGATGCTATTGATTCAGAATTTGAAAATGAATTTGGAAAATATATATTTATAGATACAGCGGGAATAAGAAGAAAAAATAAAGTATCAGAAGAATTGGAAAAGTATAGTGTAATGAGAAGCTTGCTTGCAGTTGAAAGAGCTGATGTATGTATTTTAATGATTGATGCAAATGAAGGTGTTACAGAGCAAGATACAAAGATTGCAGGAGAAGCGCATGAGGCAGGAAAAGGTGTTATTATAGTAGTAAATAAATGGGATGATTATGAAAAGGATAATAATACATTGGAAAATTACAAAAAAGATGTATATAATAAACTTTCGTATTTATCATATGCTCCAATTTTATTTATTTCTGCTAAAACAGGTCAAAGAGTAAATAAATTATTTGAATTGATAAATAGTGTAGCTAGCCAAAATGCACTAAGAGTTTCAACATCTGTATTAAATCAAGTACTAAATGAGGCAATAGCAATAGTTCAACCACCAACAGATAAAGGAAGAAGACTGCGTATATTTTATATGACTCAAGCAAGTACTAAGCCACCTACATTTGTAGTGTTTGTTAATGATAAAAAGTTATTTCATTTTTCATATGAAAGATATTTGGTAAATCAAATAAGGAAAGAATTTGGTTTGGTAGGAACGCCAGTAAGGATGATTGTAAGGGAAAAGGCTGAAAAATAACTGTATTTCGGCGTTGCTTAAGCTTAATTGAAAATGTAGTTAAATAGTAAATTAAAAAAGGAGGAATGAAAATGGTAGAATGCATAGTTATAGCAATTATAGCGTATTTGATAGGAAGTATTAATTTTTCGGTTATTTTAAGTAAAAAGATGGCAGGATTTGATGTAAGGGAAAAAGGAAGTGGAAATGCAGGAACTACAAATATGTTAAGGGCTGTTGGGAAAAAAGCAGCAGCGATTACATTAATTTGCGATATTTTAAAGGGAGTTATATCAATACTTATTGCAATCTTGATAGGAAACATGGTAAATAGAAATCAAGCATTACTTGTACAAATTGCAGGTGTAGCAGTTATAATAGGACATACATTCCCAGTATTTTTCAAATTTAAAGGAGGAAAGGGCGTTGCAACATCTTTAGGAGTACTTATAATGTCTAATTGGAAGATAGGACTTATTTGTTTAGTATTTGCAATAATATTAATAATATTAACAAGGATGGTTTCAGTTGGATCAATTGCAGCAGCCATTTTATATCCAGTACTTACATTATTTATACCAGAGAATTACATTGTGCCAGGATATTATTTAATTTATAGTATAATACTTGCAATTATAGTAATATTTAATCATAGAGAAAATGTAAAAAGATTATTAAATGGAACAGAAAATAGAATAAGCTTTAAAGGAACAAATTAAAATTTATAAATTATCATTTTAGTAACTAGCTAAAGAAAGGAAGGTATTTTAATGAAAAAAATATGTATAATAGGAAGTGGAAGTTGGGGAGCGGCACTTGCTATACATGCTGCAAAACTTGGAAATGAAGTAAAATTATGGTCTTTCTCGGAAGAAGAAAAAGATTTAATAAACAATGAGCATAAATGCAAATTTTTACCTAAGGCGGTAATGCCAGAAAATATATTATGTACAACAGATATTAAAGAAGCTGTACTAGGTAGTGACATGATATTACATGTTACGCCTTCAAAATTTACAAGGGAGACCATAAAAAAATACAAACAATATGTAGAAAATGAGCCAATAATTTTATGCTCTAAGGGATTTGAAGCATCAACTCTATATACTTTAAACGAAGTTGTTAAAGAAGAAATTCCTAAAGCAAAGATTGGCGTATTTACAGGTCCTAGCCATGCAGAAGAAGTTTCATTAGGAATACCAACGGCAATAGTAATTGCATCACAATGTTTAGACGTACAATATTTAGTACAGGATACTTTGATGAATGAAAATCTAAGAATATATACAAGTTCTGATGTAAAAGGAGCAGAACTTGGTGGAGCATTAAAAAATATAATTGCATTCTGTGCAGGGATAGTTGCAGAGTTAAATATGGGAGATAATACATTTGCAGCCTTAATCACAAGAGGATTAACGGAAATATCTAGACTTGGAGTCGCAATGGGAGGAAATCATAATACATTTTACGGATTATCCGGCCTGGGAGACTTAATTGTTACTTGCCTAAGTGAGCATAGTAGGAATAGAAAAGCAGGAAGATGTATAGGTAGAGGTTTAAGTATAGAAGAGACTAAAAAAGAAGTAGGAATGACAATAGAAAGTATAGATAATATAGAAGTTGCGCATAAGCTTGCCGAAAAATATAATATAGAAATGCCAATAGTTAATACTGTATATGATGTTTTATACAATGGCTTAAAACCAGAAGAGGCAGTTAAAATGCTTATGACACGCGAAAAGAAATGTGAATAGTAAAAAGATTACCACGGATATCTTTCGTAAATGTATCTAATTATACTATCAGCATTAGTATCTGTTACATTTAGAAAAAAACCAATATCTAAACTAATCCACATATTAATTGAATACTTATCATTATTATCAATAAAAGTACCAATAATATCTGCAAGTTCTGTAGGATTTTGGTACTTTTTTTCCCATTCAAATAGATTTATATGTTCGTCATCTTCACCTAAAAAAGTTTTTAAAAATTTATTTATTTCGTTTCGTTTTGTACTATATAACCTAACAATTGCTTCCAAAATTAATCACATTCCTTTTCTATTTTTTATTTAATAGTGTCCTTTTATATTAGTATGTAAATAAAACTAAAAAAAATACTAGAGAATAAAAGGAAAAAAACTGGCAATAATAATAAAAATTATTATTATTACGATTAATTTTTAATAAATAAAATATATTTTAAACCGTAATTGGTAAAATGGGGGAGTTAATCTAATATGAAAAAATATATTATTACTATAATAGTATTGCTTGCTATAATTTTATTATCAATAGGGGGATATTTTGCTTTCTCAAGGGCAAAAACTAACGCATCTAATAGTACTCAAATGCTCAAACAAAAAGCACTGGCGGAAATTGAATATTTAAATAATGAAATAATAGAAATTATGAACAAATTAAATAATATTTCGTATTCAAACTTTGACCTTATAAACAAAGAAATAGATTCTAGTGAGGTAGCTAGTGAAAATTCAACAAGTTCGGAAAACTTCATAGATGGTACGGTTGTTGAATTTAATAATATTTTAACAGATAATCAGGATAAAATAGACTGGGATGACGCCAAAGGAAAGTTAGAAAACATGTATGATACATGGACGAGTATTCTTATGGATTTGACAACTCTTAATGTAAATAAGGACAATTTACTAAAATATAATGACCTATTAGATGAGATAATAGTTGGATTAGAAAAGAAAGATAAGGCAACTTGTTTGAATAAATTAGCAGATTTATATAATCTTATTGCACTTTATACAAAAGATTTTGCAGGAGATGATCAGAAAGTGCATGTATATACTGTAAAATCTAATGTGCTATATGCATATGCTGCTGCTACACAGGATAATTGGGATAAAATAAGAGAATATGTATCAAATGCAAAACAGGAATTTAATAGTATAATGAATAATCAGGTGAACAATGTAGCTAATATAGACATTGTGAATAAAGCATATATTTTAATAAACGAGCTAGAAGAGGATAGTAAAAATGAAAACAAAAGTATTTTTTATATTAACTATTTGAATTTAATACAGGAATTAAATAATATATAATAATTTACTATTAATTTGCACCCATATTTTATTACAAGATTACTGCAAGAGTAATTGACTAATACATTAAAGTATAGTAAAATTATAAAAGAGTAAACTGAATAGTCGCGTATAGCAATGCCGAAAGGTTGCGTACGAGGAAAGTCCGGGCTCCATAGAGCAATGATGCTGGATAACGTCCAGTGGGGGAAACCCTAAGGAAAGTGCAACAGAAAATAACCGCCATTTTATGGTAAGGATGAAAAGGCGAGGCAAGAGCTCACCGCTGGTATGGTGACATACTGGGTCAGTGTAAACCCCATCAGGAGCAACACCGAGCAAGAGAAGGTTAATGGTTGCTCGTCAGTCTTCTCGTATTGGTGGCATGATACATATAGTAATATATGTACTAGATAGATGACTATTCTAGACAGAACCCGGCTTATAGGTTTACTTTTTGTCGAATTTATATCCAAGGGTGAATAGTGAATCCTAAAAAGAGGAAAACTGAGGATATGAAAGAAAATGAACTAAAACTAATTCCAGTATATGAACAATACATGGAATATGTAATCCAAATGCTTATAAAGTTGCCAAGAACAGAAAAATTTAGCATAGGCACTGATTTCAAACAAATTTTATATGAAACATTGGAAGATATAATGATTATTAGCAAAATAGAAAATTCCAAAAGATTATTCTATTTAAATAGAATAGATGCAAGGCTAAATGCACAAAGAATACTATTAAGAATTATGAAAAAATTTGCATGGATCGATATAAAAAAATTCAATGTATCAATGGAAAAAATTTATGAAATTGGTAAAATATTAGGGGGACTAATAAAATACTATGCCAAAAACAATTAGAAATCAGTTTGATAAGTACTTAACATATGATAAATTAATGGAAGCTCATAATAAGTCTAAAGCAGGAAAATGTAGAAAAACAGAGCTCATAAGGTTTAATTTAAAGCAAGAAGAATATATTATGTACTTATACGAACAGCTAAAAAATGGAACATATAAGCATGGAGGATATACAGAATTTTATGTTACAGAACCAAAACTAAGAAAAATAGAAAAATCTAGATATATTGATAGAATTGTACATAGGTGGGTTGTAGATAATTTTTTGCTTGATGCATTTGCAAGTCAATTTATAGATACATCATTTGCATGTATAAAAAACAAAGGAATGCATAAAGCTGCATTTTGTGTACAAAAATATATGAGAAAGGCAAAAGCTAAATGGGGAGATTACTATGTGTTAAAAACTGATGTATCTAAATATTTTAATAGTATAAACAAAAAAATATTATTACAAATATTAGGTAGAAAAATAAAAGATAAAAAACTAATGTGGCTTATGCATCAAATATTATATGCTCAACCTAGAGAGGTTGGAATAGAAATAGGAAATTATACTAGTCAAATCTTAGCAAATATATATTTAAACGAAGTTGATCAATATATAAAACATGAATTAAAGGTAAAATATTATGTAAGATATTTAGATGACAGTATATTGCTTTTGCCAACAAAAGCAGAAGCTACATCAGTTTTAAAAAAGATAGAAATATTTTTAAGAAATAAATTAGAATTAAAGCTAAATAAGAAAACACGAGTATTTAAAGGCAAACAAGGAATTAACTTTTGTCGGTTATAAAATAAATGAATATAGATTAAAACTTAGAGATAAAGGAAAGAGAAAATTAAAAGATAAAATAAAAAAACTAAAACGAAAAATTAAAAATGGTGAAATAACGAGTCATGAAGCTAAAAGATATTTAGCAGGTCATATGGGATATGTAAAATGGGCAAATTCATATAATTTAATTAACAAACTATTTTACACTAAAGAAGAATAATTTAAATAATATTTTAGTTTGTAATAGAATAATATTATTCAATATAAAGTCACATCAGGGACGAATCGAAAGAGGCCAACGGCGCTACTAATCGTACTAATCGTGGTGGCAATTACAATACAGACGATGTCAATCCCGCAAGCAATCGCAATAATAACAATCCGACTAATACCAACAACAATATCGGTTCGCGTCTCTCACTCTAATACTATTTCAGATTATGCATTTCACGGAATGCATACAGTAAAGTATTAGTAATAAAGAGATTTGTTCCTTCCTTATTTAAGGTAAAAATGTATCAAAAGAGTACATGTTAGTAAAAAGGTAAAGTTTGAATATATGTACTTTTTATAAGCTTTTTTGAATTTATGTTTTTTTTGATTCTTTACTTTTAGCAAGAGTTAATATATACGAAACACATTTTTAATATATTAACTCTTGCATTATAAAATTAGTAATAAGCCATAAATTCAAAAAAGCATTTTAATTGGAGGAAAAAACATGAATTTATGCATGTTAAAAGGAGTAGTTGTAGAACAAGTAGAATTTAAATTTACAATAAGCAAAATACATGATGCTATCTCAATATTTGAGTTACAACTTCCAAATAATAGTGTTGTTACAATAAAGGCATTTGATGAATGGGCAGATTATTGCTATAGAAAACTAGAAACAGGCGATACTGCTGTAATTTATGGCATGCTTAATTCAAAAATGGAAATAATTGCAGAAGAGGTATATAGTGAAAAAGAATGAACTCTGAGGATATTCCTCAAAGCCCATTATATAAATATTTTAAAAATGCCTATTACAATAAGAAGAATGCCAGATATTATATTCCAAACATTTTGTTTAATATTAGAAATTAAACTTAGCTTACTTCCCAAAAACTTACCAATACATAAAAATGCTATTTGAAATAAACTTATTGTAATAGCAAATAGTATTGAATTAATACCGAAGAATACCTCCACCAAAACCAATACACATTGCATCTAAAGACATAACAACACCTAAAAATAAAGCTTCTTTAAAATCTATTCTGTTGGAATTATCTATATCAGAGCTAATTGGATTCTTGATAATATTTATTGTGATACCAAGAAATTCTATAAAAAAATTATATTCTTTAGGCAAAATCTTTGGAGCAGCTTTTGATTTTTCTTTAGGAAACAAAGCTTCATATACAATAAAAATACCCATAAAAATCAATAAACAAGAACCTAGAATGTTACTAAAATTAGTAGAAATTATTATACTAAAAAAATGTCCTAACATAATTGATAAATTAGTAATACAAAAGCTTAAAATAAATAATATTATAATACTAGCATATGAAATTTTAGTTTTTTTAATTCCATATGTAATGCCTACACCAAAAGA
>CALXND010000036.1 GCA_944389655.1 uncultured Clostridia bacterium
CTTTTTTTCTTCTTTCGTTTTTTGTTTCTCTAATCCTTCATTTAATTTATCTGATAATCTCTTTGAGAATTCTTCTAATTCTTCTGGTGTGATTTCCTCTGGTTCCATTTCTTTATCTGGATACAATTTATCTTCTTCTTCATTTAATTCCATTATGATTTTCATTTTATCTTTTCTAAATGAATTTATTACATTTCTTGTTGGTTTATTTCCTCCTGCTAACCATATGAATTTTATATCGCATTGTACTGCTTCTGCTATTTGTCTTGATGAATATCTTTTTCTTATATATCCATACATTAATATTTTTAACATCATTTTTGGAGAGTATGAACTATTTCCTAATGGGGAATATGTTTCTAACAATTTATCTATATTCATATTATCTATTAAATCATTTAATACAAATACTACATCATTTTTATCTATTAATGTTTTCCGTTCCATTGGTATCATTAATTGGTTTTGTTCATAATACTTAAATCCCATTTTAAACCTCCAAAATCAATACTTTTTACAATTGAATTATATCATTAAAGTGTTGATTTGTCAGTGCTTTTCCTGATTTTTATATCAAAAAATCCAACTCTTATCGAGCTGGATTTTTTGTCTCTTGGGATCCTATTTCAGGACACCCTCTTTGAGGAATAAAGAAAAGAGAAAACTCTAAAATTGTTAGTATTGATATAAAAAATATAGAATCCATTTAATGCAAAACTTGACTTTTATTATAGATACTGATAAAATTTACACGTAGAAAAATAGGCTACGTGTAAATTTTATTGATTATAGTTGTTTATTTAATAATGCTTTTTATTTGATAAGTAACACATACAAAATGGAGGTTTAACATGGAAAAATTGACAATGGAAAAGATAGTAGGACTATGTAAAAATAGAGGATATATATATCCAGGTTCTGAAATATATGGAGGCTTAGCAAATACTTGGGATTATGGACCACTAGGTGTAGAACTAAAAAATAATATAAAAAATGCATGGAGAAAAAAATTCATACAAGAAAATAAACACAATGTTGGATTAGATGCAGCAATATTAATGAATCCAGAAGTCTGGGTTGCATCAGGTCATGTTGGAGGATTTTCTGATCCATTAATAGATTGTAAAGAATGTAAAACAAGGCATAGAGCAGATAAATTAATTGAAGAATGGGCACATGAGCAAGGAAAAGATATGATAGCAGATGGAATGAGTGATGAAGAACTAATAAATTTTATTAGAGATAATCACATTCCTTGCCCAAACTGTGGCAAAGAAAACTTTACAGATATTCGTAAATTTAATTTAATGTTTAAAACATTTCAAGGAGTTACAGAGGATAGCAAATCAGAAATTTACTTAAGACCCGAAACAGCACAAGGGATATTTGTAAATTTCAAAAATGTTATGCGTACAACTAGAAGAAAATTACCAATGGGAATTGCCCAAATTGGAAAGGCTTTTAGAAACGAAATAACTCCAGGAAATTTTACATTTAGAACACGTGAATTTGAGCAAATGGAACTTGAGTTTTTCTGTAAGCCAGGCACAGATTTAGAGTGGTTTAAATACTGGAAAGACTTTTGCGAAAACTGGCTTTTAAGCCTAGGCATGAAGAAGGAAAACATTCGCTTAAGAGACCATTCAAAAGAAGAACTTGTATTCTATAGTGCTGCAACAACTGATATAGAATATGCATTCCCATTTGGATGGGGAGAACTATGGGGAATTGCAGATAGAACAAACTATGATTTAAGTAGACATATGGAGTGTTCTAAAGAAGATATGACATATTTAGACACAGAGACAAACGAAAAATATGTACCATATTGTATAGAGCCATCCCTTGGATGTGATAGAGTAACACTTGCATTTTTGTGCAATAGTTATGAAGAAGAAGAAATTGCAGAAGGAGATGTGCGCACAGTACTACATTTACACCCAGCTTTAGCGCCTTACAAAGTAGCAGTCTTACCACTTTCTAAAAAGCTTAGCGAAAAAGCAGGAGAAGTTTACGAAAAAATTTCTAAAAAATTTATGTGTGACTATGATGAAGCAGGAAGTATAGGAAAGAGATATAGAAGAGAAGACGAAATAGGGACACCATACTGTGTTACAATAGATTTTGACACTTTAGAGGACAATTCAGTTACAATAAGAGACAGAGACACAATGGAACAAGTTAGAGTTAAAATAGATGAACTAGAAAGTTGGATAGAAGAGAAAATAGAATTTTAGTAGTTGCAAAATGATTATACTTTTTGCAACTGTTGGTAAGTTGAGAAATTAACAATTATCAATTATTTATGACCAAAAGATAAGGTGGGCATGATACAAGGTTGAAAAACTGTGCCTAGGAAAGGAATGTAAGTAAATATGGGAAATATAAAGTATGTATTAAAAAGAATAAAGTCTATGGATAAAAAGGCGATGTTTGATAAAATAAATTCAATTCACAAGAAAACAGGAAAATCAAGAATTTATTTATTGTTTGACATGCAAAGATGTGCAGTAAAATATGGCGCTCGGATATATGGACTACGATTTATTTGAAATGTATAATTTAAATGCAAAGCAAAGAGATACATATATTACAAGAGGTAGAAACAACGAAATTGTAAGTAAATACAATGACAAAGCATATTTCCATATATTTGAGAATAAAAATGAGTTTAATGAATTATTTAAAGACTATATAAAACGTGATTGGATAAATGTAAAAGGCACCCCAAAAGAAGATGTAATAGCTTTTATGCAGAGACATAGTATATTTATGGCAAAGCCAGTAGACGGCGGATGTGGTCACGGAATAGAAAAAATAGATACAACAGAGTATCAATCACTAGAAGAAGTATATAATAAATTAATAGAGGGTAATAATAATTATGAGCTAGAAGAAGTAATAAAGCAACATCCAAAAGTGGCTGCAATTTATCCAGATGCTATAAATACAGTTAGGGTAGTTACTATCTTAAAAGATGGTATTCCACATGTGATTTGTGCATATTTTAGAATAGGAAATGGAAAATTCGTAGATAACTTTAATAGTGGAGGAATGGTAGCACCAGTAAATGAAATTACTGGCGAGATAATGGATAAAGCTATTGATAAAAATAAAAACTTATATGAAACTCATCCACAAACAGGTGCTAAAATAAAAGGTTTTAAATTCCCAGACTGGGATAAGGCAATTGCAATGTGCAAAGAAGCTGCAAAAGTTGTACCACAAATGGGATACATTGGTTGGGACGTATGTTTTACACCAGATGGACCAATATTTGTAGAAGGAAATGAATTTCCAGGACATGACATATATCAATTACCAGAACATACACCAGATAAAATTGGTATGATGCCAAAATTTAATATATAGGAAATATATTAAAAATTTTGGCATAGTTATAAAAAAATAATAAAAAGTATTTAAGATGTCAAAAAAACGAACATTTCCTATACAATAATAATGTACAAATTAAATATAGTAAATAAATAAGTCTCAGGTTTGGGTAAGTATATTATTAATAAAGAATATGTACAACATGGGACTATTTTAGAAAAATAATAATTAGGAGAAAAATTTGGAAGGGAAAAGCTTAAAAAAGACAGCTAATTCTTTTATGAAGAATGTTGTAATTTTAATATTCTCACAGGTTCTTATAAAAGTTTTAGGTTTAATATATAAATTAGTAATAACGAACATAGAAGGATTTGGAGACACAGGGCTAGGGTATTATTCAGCAGGATACCAGATATATGCCCTTTTGCTCACACTTTCTTCAATTGGCATACCTAGTGTTATCTCAAAGTTGGTTTCAGAAAGAATAGCAATAGGAGATAAGAAAGGTGCACAAAGAATTTTTGGAGTAGCATTTAAGTTCTTTACAACATTGGGGCTTATTCTATCGTTGGGCTTGTTTCTAGGCGCAGATTTTATTGCAAATAATATACTTAATGTTCCAGATGTAGCATATGTAATGAAAGTACTGTCACCTGCAATTGTGTTTGTTGCAATGTCAGCAGTTTATAGGGGATATTTTACAGGGCTTCAAAACATGAAGCCTACTAGTGTGTCGCAAACTTTAGAGCAATTTTTAAATTGCGTATTATCAATAACATTTGTATATGCTTGTATAGGAAAAGACCCATATATTATGGCAGCAGCAGGAAACTTGTCTACAACATGTGCAATAGTTATAACTTTTATGTATCTATTAATATACTATAGACATAATAGAATTAGTACAAAAGGCTCTATACAATCACCAGAAAGAAGAAAAACAGATAAAGAATTATTAAGAACAATACTAAAAATATCTATTCCTATTACAATAAGTTCGCTAATATCTGTAATTAGTGGAGTTATAGACACTGCAACAGTAAGCAACTGTATACAAATTTCAATGCAAAATACAGGAATGGCGAAAGAAGCACTAGAGCAGGCAGCAATGTCAGCTACAGGAATACTATCTAAAGTAGATACATTAGTAAGTTTTCCACTAGCAATTAATCTAGCATTCTCAACTGCACTTACACCAGCAATATCTGAGGCGCTAGCAATTAAGGATAGAAAAACAGCTTCGAGAAGATTATCATTCTCATTTTTTGCATCATTAATTATAATTTTACCATGTTCACTTGGATTTATAGCGTTAGCAGAACCAATACTAAAAATGCTATATCCAACAGCATCGGATGGAGCAGGAGTATTTATGATAGCATCAGTATCAATGATACTTACGGCACTATCACAAACACTTACAGGTGGACTATATGGAGTAAACCAATCAAAAATACCAGCAATAGCAGCAGGCTTAGGTGCAGTAATTAAATTTATATTAAACATGATATTAATAAGCAATCCGAATATAGGAATATATGGTGCATCAATAAGTTCGTTTATATATCAAGTAATTGTATTCTTTATCTGCTATAATGTTATGAACAGATGTGTAAACATGCACATTAAATTCAAAAAACATATACTAAAACCTGTAATATCAGCAGTAGGAATGGGAATAGTAGTATTTTTAGGCCATAAACTATTTAGTAGCTTCTTAGGAAATACAGTAAGTACAATAATATCAATTTTACTTGGTGTAATTTCATATTGTTTACTTATATTATTTACAAAAGCACTAACAAAAGAAGATATAATGATGATGCCTTATGGAACTAAAATATATAACATACTTGTAAAGCTAAGAATTTATAAAGCAGAAAGAGAACCACTAAAGTGAGCAATTGGGGACGGGCTTGTTTTGCGCACTTTTAGTTATGTTTTTAATTGTAAATTTATATATTTGCGCAAAACAAGCCCGTCCCCAATTGCGCAAAGGAAGGAAAAAAGATGAACGATTTTTTAAAATACTTTATCATTTATTTAATTGCGATTAATTTAATAGCATTTTTGGCAATGTATTTAGATAAACGAAAAGCAAAATATGGAAAGTGGAGAATACCGGAACAAACTCTTTTTATATTGGCTCTAATAGGAGGAAGTGTAGGGGCAATTGCTGGTATGTATGCATTTAGGCATAAAACTAAAAAACTTAGATTTTCTATTGGTTTTCCAGTGATTCTGATTTTACAAATAATTCTTATTGTGTCACTTTGGAATGATTTTATTAAGTAATATTTGATTGACAATAGTTACCATAATATGATAAAATACTTACATGGAACAAAGCATATTATAAATAAGGAGGACATAGTACACAAAGTTTTAGTGAGTCCTACTCCTAATCAGCGTTGCTAATTAGAATTGGTTAGGAAAGTAATAGATGGAATGACATAAAAAGTCATTCCATCTATTAGATAATTCTTGAAAACTTTTATAATGTTATATACCGTACAAGGTTCTAGCCTAATTCATTTAAAAAAATTTTTAAATACAATTTATTACACATGGATGGGGGGAAAAATGCAAAAAATATTAATTGTAGAAGATGATAAAAAATTACGTACAGAATTAGAGACATTCTTAAAGAAGAATGGGGTTGGTGCAATAAGCTTAGAAAAATTTGATAACACTATACAGGATATATTAAAAGCAGATGCAGACTTAGTGTTATTAGATATAAATTTACCTTATGTAGATGGAGAATATGTATGTAAAGAAGTAAGAAAAGTATCTAATGTACCTATAATAATGGTAACGAGTAGAGACAGTGAATTAGATGAGCTAATAAGCTTAAATTATGGAGCAGACCAATATGTAACAAAACCATTTAATATACAAATTTTGCTTGCAAAAGTAAATGGGCTATTAAAAAGAAATCAAAGCGCAGGAAGTAATCCGGAAAAAATAGATTGCAATGGATTTATTCTAAATACAGCTGAAAGAGTTATAGAAAAAGGAAATGAAAAGATAGATCTTACGAAAAATGAATATAATATTTTGTATTATTTAAGTACACATAAAAATCAAGTAGTATCAAGAGATGAAATAATGGACTACTTATGGGAAAGTGAAGAGTTTATTGATGATAACACTCTAAGTGTAAACATTAGAAGGCTAAGGACAAAGTTAGAAGAATGTGGATTATTTAATAAAATAGAAACAAAAAGAGGCCAAGGGTACATATTAATTTAGTTTACACTTATATTATAAAGAGAGGACAAAATGAAATTTAGAGATTATATAAAAGATAAAATATTATTAATTGTAACTATAATAATAGCAGTAGGTACAGTAGAAATTTTGCTTCTAGTATACGATGTAGGGATTATTGCAAAAATCTATATTGCATGTATTATAATTCTATCTGCAGGTATTTCAATTATTGCGGAATATATTAAAAAGAAAAGTTATTACAATATGTTAAAAAATAATCTTGATGAATTAGAAGAAAAATATCTAATTTCCGAGATAATAAAAGCACCTAATTTTGCAGAAGGAAAAATACTAAAAGAAGTACTAGAAGAAGTGGATAGAGCAATGATTGAAATGGTAAAATACTATAAAAATATTCGGAGAAGACTATAAAGAATATATGTTACCGCTCAATAAAAACACGTGTTGCTCCTCCTCTATCTCCGTTGTAAAATAAATAAAAAAATACATGGAGGTAGTTGAAAATGAAGGAAGTTACACAAGAAGAAAAAGAAAAATACGTGAGAGGATTTAAGAATTGCACTTTGCCACTGAAAGACTATGCCAGAAAAATGAGTATAAGTTCAGAAGATTTAAAACAATGGTTAAAAGAAGACAGAGGTGAAGCGTTGTTCGGAAAAATAGAATTATCTGAAGTAGCAAAAGCACCAATTAATGTGGCACCAGTAAAAACAGCAATAAAATTTGAAAGTGACACAATAAAAATAGAGCTGAAAGAGAATTTTGATAAAGCATTGCTAATGAATATGATGGAGGTATTCATAAATGTTAAATGATTTATTGAAAAGTATCTCCACAATATATATAGCATATGGAGCGACAGATTTTAGAAAGCAAATACATTCTTTATGTAATATAGTAGAGACCGAATTTAAAATGGATCCATATAAAAATGTAGCATTCATATTTTGTAATAGAAAAAGGACAAGTATAAAAATCCTGTGCTATGATAAAAATGGATTCATATTAGCCCAAAAGACATTATTAGATGTAAATCAAATGAAATTTAAGTGGCCACGAAATAAAGGAGAAATGCAAAGTATAACAAAAGAGCAATTAAATTGGCTACTATCAGGACTAGATATCTATCCTAAAAAATACTTCAAAGATATAAAAATAGATAAAGGAAAAATAGCAATTTAAAAGACCATAAAACAGCTAAAAAGTTGTCAAAAAAAGTTGCTAAAAAACGTCTGAAACTATTGATATTTCAGGCGTTTTGTGATACAATTTCATTGTAAAAAACGAAGAAAAAAAGGGAGCTAAAAATGACATACGAAGAATTACAAAAAGCATATAAAAATGTATCAGACGAATTAGCAAATGCAAAAATAAAAATAGAAAATCAAGAAATAGAAATAAATAATTTAAGAAGAATCGTATTTGGAACAAGGAGAGAATACACTCCAGAAGTAGAACAAGAAGACACGATACAATGCTCTCTTTTCAAAAGCGAGCAAGAAATGGACGCCAATGTAGAAAAAGAAGTTGAAGAAAACATAGAAGAAATAACAGTGCATAAAAAGAAAAAAACAAAGACAAAGAAAGCAGGAATAAAGAGAAGTAAATTAAAAGATACAATAATAAAAAAAGAAGAATATAAATTAAATGAAGATGACAAATGTGAAGAATGTGGAAGCGACCTAGAATTAGTAGGAAAAAAAGTAGTACGCCAAGAAATAGAATATAAACCAGCAGAATTACTCATAAAAGAGTATGTGCAATATATTTACAAATGCAAGGAATGTGGAACAGAAGGAAGTGAAAAAGAGACACCAACATTTTACAAGGCAGAAATTCCAAAGCCATTGCTAACACACTCCTTTGCTTCCCCATCACTTGCCACAGAGATACTTTATCAAAAATATTATCTAGGAGTGCCATTGTATAGACAGGAAAAAATGTGGGATGACAAAGGATTGGTACTACCAAGAAATATGATGGCAAACTGGTGCATAAAAATAAATGAGTACTACTTAAGTTACATATATGAATTAATGCAAAAGGAATTAAAGAAAGATTGCGAGTTAATTCATGTAGATGAGACAGTAATGCAATGTAATAAAGAGCCAGGAAGAAAAGCAACGAGCAATTCATATATGTGGGTAATGTGCCCAGGTGAGTTGGAGAAGAAAAAAGGTGTAATATTCAACTACCGAGCAAGCAGAAGTGCAGAAACAGCTAAAGAGCTACTAAAAGGCTTCAGTGGCATATTAGTTACAGATGGATATTCTTCATACAATAATATAGAAGGAGTAACTCATGCAGAATGTTGGGCACATGCTAGACGATACTTCTATGATAGTATTCCATTAACTAGTGATAAGAAAATGGATACATCTTCAGATGGATATGTAGGAGTTACCTACTGCGATAAGCTATTTGAAATAGAAAGAGAAATAGCTAATTTAAGTATAGATGAAAAATTAAAGCAGCGTCAAGAGAAATCAAAACCAGTCTTAGATGCTTTCTTTGCGTGGGTAAATAGCATGCAAAAGAAAATTGTATTAAATAAAAAATTAAAGGAAGCTCTGAATTATGCAACAAATCAGAAAGAAGAACTAAGCCAGTTCTTAACAGATGGAAGAATACCACTAACAAATAGTAGAGCAGAAAGAGCAATAAGACCATTTGCAGTACACAGAAAAAATTGGCTATTTGCAGACAGTGTGGCTGGAGCAAAAACAAATGCTGTAATGTATTCAATTATAGAATCGTCAAAGGTAAATAATTTGAATATAGAGAAGTATATCAAATATTTGCTAGAAGAATTACCACAGTTAGAGAATTTGCAAGATGAAGAAACCTTAAAAAGTTATCTACCATGGTCAGAAGATCTACCAACAGAAATATTGAATTATCAAGGTACATATGATGAACTCAAACTTGCAGAATAACTAAACCTCAAGTCTATCGTGATTATATCCGATATGCTTGAGGTTTTTCAATACGTGTTTTTATTAACCGCTAACGAATATATAGAGCTATGGATACATGAAGTAAAAATCCCAATTGCAACAAGTAAGATGATAATAGAAAACAATAAAAATGATGTGACCAAAAGCATAGACGAAGAATTAGATAAAGTAGAAAATTACACAGAGCAAGCATTATACTATGCAAGGAGTAATGCTGTTGAAAAAGATTATATTATAACAAAAGCAAATTTGAAAGATATAGTGAACAATGCAATTTTAAAAAATAAATCAATGTTATTAAACCAAAAAATTAGCCTCGATTTAGAAAATTTAAATCAAGAAGTTTACACAGATGGCAAGTGGGCTACTTTTATAATAAATCAAATAATTCAAAATTCAATAAAATATTCTAAGGATAATGATAAAAAGCTATCTATTTATTCTAAAGCTATGAGTGATAAGGTAATTCTGTATATTAAAGATAATGGCATAGGAATAAAAAAAGGGGAGATAACTAGAGTCTTTGAAAAGGGTTTTACAGGAGAAAATGGTAGAATAATAGGTAAGAAATCTACAGGAATTGGTCTATACTTATGTAAAAAACTGTGTGATAAACTAGGGTTGGCAATAGAATTAAACTCAGAAAAGAACAAGGGCACGGAAGTAAGAATTGTATTTCCGAAAGGAAGTTTTACTAGTTTCTAGTGGTTTACAAAATTCAAGGTTTATGTTATAATAAATATTACGCAACTCATTAACCATTAACAATTAATATTGTAATAGGAGGAAAAACATTATGACAAAGCGGGAGTTTGATGACTTTATTACAGAAAGCTTAAGGGGAATGACACTTGAAGAACAGGAAATCTATCTAAGGAAATTACATGGTTGGATTACACGAAGACAGGAAAAACTTAGCGAAAGAATAAGAAAAAGCTACATTAAATGTAATAAATGCAAAAAATACTTGCTAAGAACCAAACCAACAATTGTACATCAATATGAAATGAAACAAGGAGAATGCATATGGAGAGATTCTGGAAATGGAGATGATGATATCTTTGCGGATGTAACATATGATGTATATTACTACATTTGTCCATATTGCGGAGCAAAAATTGAAAAAACGAGATATGCAATCAAGGAAGAGAACAAGAGAAATAGATATGGAGATTTATTATAAAATGTTATAATGATTGGAACTTTGGGGAAAATTCCCCAGAGTTTTTTATTGTATAGGAAAAATCGACTTTTCTTTTGATATTTCAGTGTTTTTAATGATTTTTCCGTATACAACAAGGTTAATTTCCCTTGGGCTGTGCATATTTGCGAAGCAAAATGCACATGTGGACGTCGAAATCTTCGATTTCGTTAACGTCCAATTTTCTTATGTAATAGGAAATTTCTCCTAAATTCCTATTACATAAAAAGGCTATAATCGAAATTAGCCCTTAGGATTTCTGCCCTATAGTCGGAAACCTATAGTCGAAATTATCTTAGCATCAAGCAAAAGTATAAATCTTACGAAAATGTAATCTAAATGTAATTAAAATCCATGGAACAAAAATCTAAAAGAGCTTATAATAAATATACAATAATTTAAATGGAGGTTACTACAAATGGGAAATGTATTAGAAGTAAAGAATATTGAAAAATACTATGGGAATAAATCCAATTTAACAAAAGCTATATCAGGAATTAGCTTTAATGTACAAGAAGGGGAGTTTGTGGGCATAATGGGAGCATCAGGCTCTGGCAAAACAACTTTACTTAATTGTATTTCAACAATAGATAAAGTTACATCAGGACAGATTATAATAAATGGTCAGGACATAACTAAATTAAAAGGAAATAACCTAAACAAATTTAGAAGAGAAGAGTTAGGATTTATATTTCAAGATTTTAACTTATTAGATACTTTAACAGCTTACGAAAATATTGCGCTTGCATTAACAATTCAAAAAGTAAAACCGAAAGAAATAGATAAAAGGGTGAAAGAGGTTGCAGAAAAGCTTGAAATAACAAACATTTTAAATAAATATCCATATCAGATTTCTGGTGGGCAAAAACAAAGGGTAGCCTCAAGCAGAGCAATAATAACAAATCCAAAAATAATACTTGCTGATGAGCCAACTCGGAGCATTGGACTCGAAATCTGCAAGACAGTTACTAGAAAGCTTTGATAATCTAAACCAGAAATTAGGAGCAACAATTTTAATGGTTACACATGACGCATTTACAGCAAGCTATGCAGATAGAATTATATTTATAAAAGATGGCAAAATATTTAATGAACTTGTAAAAGGAAACGACTCAAGGAAGCAATTCTTTGAAAAAATAATTGAAGTGCAAACGCTTCTTGGAGGTGATTTGAGCGATGTTATTTAAACTATCTGTAAAGAATATGAAAAAGAGCTTTAAAGACTATGCAATATACTTTTTAACTTTAGTACTAGGAGTTGCAATATTTTATATGTTCAACTCTTTGGACAGCCAGCAAGCAATGTTAAAAGTTTCAGAATCAACGAGAGACATGATAAAACTAATGATAAGCATGCTTGGAATGGTATCTGTATTTATTGCAATAATATTAGGATTTTTAATAGTGTATGCAAACAATTTCTTAATAAATAGAAGAAAAAGAGAATTTGGAATTTATATGACACTAGGAATGGGGAAAAGGCAAATTTCTAAAATAATTCTAATTGAAACAATACTAGTTGGATTAATATCTTTAATAGTCGGAATATTTATAGGAGTATTTGCTTCACAATTTATGTCAATATTAGTGGCAAAACTATTTGAAGCGGACATGAGTGAGTTTACCTTTGTTTTTTCAAAAGAAGCATGCATAAAAACACTTGTATATTTTGCTATAATGTATGTGGCAGTAATGATATTTAATACAATATCAATTTCAAGATACAAACTAATTAACCTGTTAACAGCTGTAAAGAAAAACGAAAAAATAAAAATGAAAAATCCAGTTTTATCAATTTTAGTATTTATATTATCTGCAGGAATACTAGGCTATGCATATTGGAAAGTAACTAGAGGAGTAGCAGAACTAAACGAAGTGAGCAAAATAGTGCCACCAATATTAATGGGAATAATAGGTACAATTGGTATATTCTGGTCATTATCAGGTTTTATACTAAGAATAATACAAGCAAGAAAAAGTATCTATCTAAAAGAAACAAATATGTTTGTATTAAGACAACTTAACAACAAAATAAATACAACAGTAGTCAGCATGAGTATAATTTGTCTAATGTTATTTATGACAATTAGTGTATTATCAAGTAGTCTTTCATTACAGAAAACAATGTCAGAGCAATTACAAGAGATGACACCAGTAGACTTGAACTTATATAAAACGGCAAACTTACCAGAAAGTTATAAAAATAAATACACTGGAAAAACAATACATCCTACAAAAGCTCAAATTGAAGATTCAAGAAAACCTGTAAGTTATACTCTAGAAAGCAATGGTTATGACATGAATAAACTAAAAGATATAGTAGAAATACCAATTTATACAATCCCTAACTGGACCTTAAAAGCAAGTTTAGGTGAGTATTACAGTACTGCGAAACAACAGTTTTCTAACCTTACATATAACACACTTGAAATGATTATAAAAGTATCAGACTATAATAAAATTGCTAAATTATATGGAATAGAAGAATACGAATTAAAAGATAATGAATATATTGTACTTTGTGATTTTGACAATATGACAGCTGTAAGAAATACAGCATTACAAATGAATAATACTACAGTTAAAGTAGAAGGAAAAGAATATCATTCAAAATACAATGAATGCAAATCTGGATTTATACAATTATCTACCAGCCATACAAACACTGGAATAATTCTAATGCCAGATAATACAGACTTAAAAGAAGAATGGAAAGAACAATATTTTTTAGCTGCCAACTATAATGCAGTGACAGAAGAAGAGAAAGAAGCAATAAATCATGAATTTTCAGATGACGATAGTGAGCTTGCTAAAAGACTGGATGAAAAAAACATAGAATTAGACGGTTTAACCAAAATAAGTATAATGGAAGCAAGCAAAGGAATTGCTACCATAGTAGTATTTATAGCAATTTACTTAGGAATAATTTTCCTAATAGCAAGTTCCGCAATATTAGCTTTAAAACAACTTACTGAGAGTTCAGATAATAAACAAAGATATACAATATTAAGAAAAATTGGGTGTGACGAAAAAATGATAAATAAAGCCTTATTTAGACAAATAGCAATATTTTTCATGTTACCTTTAATATTAGCAATAATCCATTCTATATTTGGAATACAATTTGCTATGTCCATGATGTCTGGATTAGCCAGCGCAGAAGAACTTCTTCCATCTGTTATAGTAACTGTAGTAGTAATGGGAATAGTATATGGTTTGTACTTCCTAGCAACATACTTAGGCAGTAAGAGCATAATTAAAGAGGAGTAAAAATATTATTTAGTAAAATGGAATTATAAACTACGTAATTTGAGTAACTAATTTTACTAGGATATAAAAAAATAGATATATTAGTTGATTAAATACATTATAGATTAAAATTTTTATATATTTGCCCCTAATTGTCTACTTTAAGGGAAATAAATTACAATACATACATTAAAATTATAAT
>CALXND010000037.1 GCA_944389655.1 uncultured Clostridia bacterium
TTATTTAGCTAACAAAAAATAGTATCTCAAAACCGTTGGTAACAATTGTTACCAACGGTTTTCATGAACTTCAAGGGTAAATCAAGGATTATACCAACGGCTGATTATTGATTAATGAATAGAAATATGTTACAATCATTTCTAAGTATAGTAATTTAGTAAAAAGACCGTATAAATAGATAAAATCGTTCATATATACTTAAGCAATAAGATAAATTTTTTTAGGAGAATAAAATATGTTAAAAATATATAATTTAAAAGATATGCCAAAACATATAGAAGAAGTAGCAATGCTTACACAAAGAGAATGGGGACTAAAAGATTTATCAAAAAAAGAGTTTGAACTAAAAGTAAAAAATAAGATAACTAAAATAAAATCAAATTTTAATAAGAATAATTATTGCAAATTAATATTATTGGATGACGATATTCTAGTAGGCTTTATCTCAATATTTCCCACCGATGGAGAAGAAAGAGCAGATTTGTCACCTTGGTATGCAACAATGTTTGTTAAAGAAGAATATAGAGGAAAAGGATACTCTAAAATATTAAATAGTGCTATTCTATTAGAAGCCAAAAAAAGAAACATTTGCAGATTATATTTAAAAACTGATTTGGAAAACTATTATGAAAAATTTGGTGCAAAATTTATGGAAGTATTATCTACAGGAGAAAAATTATATTATTTCGATGTATCGATAAACAGAATATCAATTATTGGTGGATCAGGAAGTGGGAAAAGTACATTAACAGATATATTATCAAATGAATTAAATATACCTTCTATACATTTAGATAGCATAAATTACAAACCTAATTGGGTTGAAATAAATAAAAATGAAAGAGATACAATTATTTCTTCAAAAGCAAGTGAGCAAAGATGGATTATTGATGGAAATTATAATAAAACATTAAAAGAGAGATTAGAAAAAGCAGATTTAATAATTTGGTTAGATTACTCTAGTTTTACACATATTAAAGGTGTAATTAAAAGGATTATAAAAAATTATAATAAAGAAAGAGCCGATATACCTGGTTGTAAAGAACGTTTGAATTTTACCTTTTTAAAATATGTGCTAACATATAATAAGAAAAAGAGACCTAAAGTTCTAGAAATTTTAAAAGATATTCCTAGTGAAAAAGTGTTGATTTTTAAAAGACAAAAGGATTTAAATAGTTGGATTAAAACTTTTACACATAATGAGAATATATTAGAAAATATTAAGTGAAATTAAAAATAATTGTTGAGGGAGAAAAATTATGTTTGAAAAAATAAAAAAAGGTGATACAATAGGAATAATTGCACCGTCATCTAAAATAGATGAGGACGATTTAGAAACAATAAATAACTCAGTACTTTTAATGGAAAGTACTGGACTAAAAGTAAAATTTGCAAAAAATGCTTTCAAAAAGACACTAGGATATAGTGCAACCCCAGAAGAAAAGGCAGAAGACATAAATTTAATGTTTGCAGATAAAGAAGTAAAAATGATATTTAGCGTTAGTGGGGGATTTAATTCAAACTCAGTTTTCGATCATTTAGATTATGAGTTAATAAAGCAAAATCCAAAACCATTGTGTGGTTTTAGCGATAGCACATCTATAGAAAATATCATTTATGCAAAAACAGGGGTAATAACATTTAACGGACCTACATTTAAGTCACTAACATCTTGGGCGACACCATATGCATATGAAGAATTTGTAAAAAGACTGATGAAAGGTGATATGAAATTAGGTAAAGATGAAGACGAATATATTACAATTCGTGAAGGAGAGGCAGAAGGTATACTAGTAGGTGGCAGTCTGGGATTAGTTAGTCAATTGACATGTGGTAAATATAGCATAGATTTTGAAAACAAAATACTATTCTTAGAAGAATTTTACATGGAGAGTCCACCTGAAAGCGTTAGCAACTATTTATATTATATGAAGCAAAATGGTGTGTTTGACAAAATAAAAGGATTGTGGATAGGAAATTATGATGGCAGTGTTCCACTTGAAAAAATAGTACTAGATGTACTAGGAGACAAATATAAATTTCCAATAATAAAATCAAATAACTTTGGTCATACAGAAAAGAAAACCCTCATCCCAGTAGGTGGAAAAGCAAGAATAGATACAAATAAACAAACAAAAATCGAAATAGTAGAGAACTTTATGGATTAAATGCGAAATGCGCAAACGGGGTCAGCCCCCATTTGCGCAAGTACTCAAAATGCTTAAATATCAACAAAAAAGGAGGATTTTGCGCAAATGGGTTCTGACCCTGTTTGCGCAAATAAAAATAGAAAATGTACAATAATTGGGAAGAATTAGAGGAATCAATAGAAAATTGTAATAAGTGTAAATTGTGTAAAACTAGATTAAATATTGTATTTGGAACAGGCAATAAGAATGCAGATATTATGCTAATTGGTGAAGGACCAGGTGCAGACGAGGATAGGCAAGGAATTCCTTTTGTGGGAAGGGCAGGAAAGTTAATGGATAAAGCATTTGAAGGCTTAGGTATTGAAAGAGAAAGTGTATATATTGCAAATATAGTTAAGTGTAGACCTCCTGCAAACAGAGTGCCAGAAGATGACGAAGCGACTGCATGTCTTGATTATTTGCGTAATCAAGTTATTTTAGTTAAACCTAAAATTATCGTACTTTTAGGTAGTACGGCACTTAAAAATATTTGTGGAAAGGAATATGGTATTACTGCTTCAAGAGGAAAATGGATAGAGAAAAAAGGAATACTTTATATGCCTACTTGGCACCCAGCAGCACTTTTAAGAGATGAAAATAAAAAAATAGAGTTTTGGAAAGATTTAAAGGAAGTTGTGAAAAAGTACAACGAGATAAAATTGGCGTAGTAATAACGAATTAGAAACACTTTTTAAAAAGCAGAGAGTAAATTTTTTAACTAGATTTTGTATGTTATAATATTAAGTAAATTTTAGTTTCGCTAAAATTTTATAAGACAATATTGAAAGCATTTACTATAATGTAAAAAAGAGTGTATTGGCTAAAATAATATAAAAGTTAGAACTATTTTGAGTTATTTAATTGTAGAGGGAATTAGTTTAAGTAAAATAGCTTCATAACCATGTGTGCTGCTAGAGAGAAAAGGGAAAGGAATGAATTTTAAAATGAGTAGTAATTATTGGAGTAAAATAGATTACAAATTATTGGACGAAAAGATAGCATATAGAGGCAAAAGAATAGTAGTAGAAGAGCTACATTATAAAAATCCTAGAACAGGAGATATAATATACAGAGAGCATGTGTTAGCTGGTCATGCTGCTATTATAATGCCAATACTAGATAATGGAAATCTAATAATGATTAAAGAACCACGTACTCCAATTGGACTTAATGTTTTGGCTTTTCCAGCTGGAATGATTGAAGATGGTGAAACACCAGAACAGGGAGCTATAAGAGAGCTAGAGGAAGAAACAGGGTATAGAGCAGGATTTATAAAAAAGCTTAGAGAAGTATATCCGGCTATAGGGTATTCTAATGAGAAAACAATAATATATTTGGCAAAAGACTTGGTAAAAACTGAAAGACATCTAGACAAAACTGAGGATATAGAAGTAGTAGAAATTCCAATAGATGAGGCAAAAAGAATGCTGGAAAGTGGAGAAATTAGAACATCGAGCGAGACTGTTGCACTACTACATTATTTTATGTATGAAAAATAGGGGGCTTATGAAAAATGTCCTCTATTTTTTGATGATAGATAATTAGAATTTTTACAGTTAAGGTAAAGTATTAAAGTCACAAATAGTAAAAACTTTACATTTGAGAACAGTGTTTATTTATAGGATAAATTCCATGCCTATGTCGCGGTGCTCCAAAGGCACACATAGGAATGAGAAATTCTTTTTCAAATTAATGATTTAAAAATTAGAAACACAAGGTTTTCAGCCATAAGCGAATATGAATTCATTATTCTTTAACAAAATTTGACAAAAAATACGAAAAACTATTGCATTACATTATATAGTATGATATTATAAATAAAGAAACGAGTAGTAGTACTCGTACAACAGAAAAATAAAAAGTCCTAAACTCTCTCACAAATTTAGGACTAGTATACTTTATAAAAAATAAACCATATTTATTATAACATAAATCGTACGACATTGTAAAGTATACTTTTTCTGTTAAATTTTAATAGAAAGGAAAGATGATTTATGAAGTTAGAAGAAATTACAAACACATTTACAGGAGTGTTAACAACGAGGGAGGTAGACAAAAACGGTAATAATTCTTATAAATTATTCAATCTAAAAGACTATGAAAATCAAACAAATAATTATGAATTAATACCAACTAACAAAGATTTAACTAGCAAAAAAATAATGGAAGGAGATTTAATCTTTAGGCTCATATATCCTAATAAAATACTTTACGTAGATGAGAAAATTAGTGGTATGATAGTACCATCGCAATGGTGCATTATTAGACCAGACAAAAAATTTGTACGAGCCAAATATTTAAAATGGTTTTTGGAAAGTGAAGATGGAAAAGAAAAAATTATGCCAAGCATAATTGGGTCAACAATACAAAAAATATCTATTAATGCATTGAAAAAAATAGATATTCCACTTATAAAATTACAAAGACAAAAAAATATAGAAGACTTAATTGAACTTTGGGAGAAAGAAAAGGAAATAATGAACGAAGCTATTAATAAAAAAGAGATTTTATATAATGCTATAATAAAAGAGACAATTCAGGAGGAGGTCGAAAAATAGATTGGAAAATTATCTTTGTAACAAGCTATTTGAAATTTGCCAACATTTTAAGGATAGAACAAATATAAAAATTAATTATATAGAATACATTTCTGCATTACTATATTTAAAATTTGAAGATTCACATTGTGGTAGTTTCTCAAGGATCTATAAGGAAAGAAATAATTACTATATTGCAGATAGAATAGACGTAGAGATAGAAAAGATTCAAGAGTATCAACATGATGAAAAGCTGTTTAGTAATATAAAGTTTAGAGACTTAATTATTCATAGAGAAATTGGTGAGGAAAATCCTCTTTCCGCAATCATTCATACGTTGAATCATTTGCTTGAAAATCATGATGAGAATTTAGGTGAGGCATATCAAAAACTATTAGAAAAGGTAATTGCAGAAGATGAATTGTTAATAGACAATAGAGAATTTTATACTCCAATGTGCATAACAAATCTTGTGGCACAATTAATTGTAAATAATGAATCTTTACAGGTGTTGGATCCAGTATGTGGGAGTGGAAATTTCTTAGTTAGTGCATACAAAGAAAAAAACGTTTGTATAGAAGGAATAGAGTCAAATATAAATTATTATAACATTTGTAAAACGAACTTACTTTTAAATCAAATAAAGAATGCAAAGATAATATTTGACGAAACAAAAACAGATACTGACGAAAAATTTGACATAGTAGTATCAAATCCACCATTTTCTGAAAGAAAATGGACACACAATATAAATAAAAAAAATTATGATATGTTATATAGATTCAGAATAAAACCAACTGTAGTGGGTGATTATGCTTATTTATTGATGATGCTTAATAAAGTAAAAGAAGGCGGAAAGATGGCAATTATCTTGCCACATGGAGCATTATTCAGAAATTCAGAAACTGAAATAAGAAAAACATTAATAGAACAAAATTACATTGAAGCAGTGATTGGTCTGCCAGAAAACCTATTTTTTCATAATAGGTTACCAGTTGTAATTTTAATTTTGTCAAAAACAGGCACAAGCAAAGATATTTTATTTGTGGATGCTAGTAAAGAATATGTGAATTTAAAAAAGAACTTTATAATTCCAGAAGACATTATACATAAAATTGTAGATGTTTATACGGAAAAAGAGAATATAGAAGAATATTCATATCTAGCAAGTAAACAAGAAATAGAAAAAAATAATTATGATTTAACCATAAAAAAATATGTGCAAATAAAAAGAGTAGTAAATGTAATAAATAAAGACGAAATAATACAAGAATTAAATAATTTGAATCGAGAAATAGAAATACTAGATGAAAATATAAATGATGTTTTAGAAGCAATGGGAAAAGAAAATATATTGAATATTAAACCGAGTGAAAAAATGGTGAATTATAGGAGGCTGGATTACGAAAAAATAGGAGAAAATCTAAAAAAAGCACGAATTAGGAATAACCTTACTCAAGAAGAATTAGCAAATAGACTAGATGTAAGTATAGCTTTCCTATCTAGGATAGAGCGAGGAAGTTCTCACATAAGCTTAAATAGACTGACACAGATGTGTGAGATTTTGAATGTAAGCCCAGGAGATATACTGAATGGTGCCGATTAGAGTTTATAAGAATAGGAAAGTAAATATTATTGAAATTTTTCTACATATAAATAGGTGTTATATACTAATTAGGCAAGAAAAGTATGCGCTAGCGAAAGCAAAGCTTTCGGCGCATACATGTGCATTTTGCTTTGCAAATATGCACAGACCAAGGGAAATTAACCTTGTTGTATACTGAAAAATCATTAGAATACTGAAATATCAAGAAATAAGTAGATTTTTCTGATACAATAAAAAAAGATAACCTTATAAAAAATTAGGAACTATATAAGAGGAGAAAGAAAATGAACGAAAAAATACACGAATACACAGAATATTGTTTAAATTGCCCTGCAAAACCATGCAGCCAAAAAGGATGTCCGCTAAATAACGATATACCAGCATTTATAAAAGAAGTTAAAGAAGGTAATATAAAAAGAGCATTTGAAATATTGTCAAAAACCACTGTACTTGGAAGTATATGTGGTAGAATATGTCCACATATGAAGCAATGTGAAGGAAATTGCGTAAGAGGCATAAAAGGAGAGCCAGTACAAATTGGAAAAATAGAAGCATATGTATTTGACGAAGCTTTAAAAAACAAGTGGTACGAAGACTTAGAAAAAACAAACGAACTACAAGGAAAAAGAGTGGCAGTGGTAGGAAGCGGACCTGCGGGCCTTACATGTAGCGCTTTTCTAGCAAGAAGTGGAGCAGAAGTTACAATATACGAAAAATATAGTAGGGTAGGAGGAATATTAAGACATGGCATTCCAGAATTTAGATTAAATGAAGAAATCTTAGATAAAACAATAGAAATGATTTTAAGCTTTGGAATAAAACCAATTTATAATAAAGAACTAGGAGTAGATTTCAGCTTAGAGGACTTAGAAAAAGAATATGATGCAGTATTTCTTGGATTCGGTGCAAATATATCATCTAAAATGAATATACCAGGAGAGGACTTACAAGGAGTTTATGGCGGTAATGAATTACTAGAGACTAAAAAACATCCATCATATAAAGGAAAAAAAGTTGCAGTAATCGGTGGAGGAAATGTAGCCATGGACTGCTCTAGGACAATAAAACGACTCGGAGCATCAGAGGTTTACGTTATATATAGAAGAGCAGAAAAGCAAATGCCAGCAGAAGCAAAAGAAATAGAAGAAGCAAAAAGAGAAGGAGTAGAATTTTTATTCCAAAACAATATCGTAAAAATACTAGGAAATAATGAAGGAAAAGTAGAAAAAATAGAATGCATAAAAACAGAACTTGTAAAAAAAGAAGGAGAAACAAGAGAAGTACCAGTAAACATAGAAGGAAGCAATTATGAAATGGACATAGACTATGTAGTAATGGCAATAGGCTCATCTCCAGAAAAAAAATTACTAAAAAAACTAGGGTTAGCACTAAACGAATGGGGCTACATCAAAACAGACGAAAGCGGAAGAACATCAAGAAGAAAAGTATTTGCAGGAGGTGACGTAGCAGGAAACAAAAGCACAATCGCTTGGGCCGCAAGGGCTGGAAGAGATTTTGCACAATTGGGGACGGGCTTATTTTGCGCAAGTCATAATAATTGTTAAATTAAGTCTAACTTTAGAAAAATAGCAAAAGCAAAAATATTAATATTAAAAGTATAATGGATGTATGAGATGTTCATGCGTCTTCGGGGGCAAAATTGATAGAAAGGTAGTGATATTTGATGCCAAGAAGAGCACGTGAAAGCTTAAGTACATCCTTTTTTCATGTCATAGTGCAGGGGTTAAATAAAGAATATATTTTTGAAAAGGACGTATTTAAAGATAAATATTTTAAATTACTAAAAAATGTATATAATAAATATGAACTTGATATAATAGCATATGTAATTATGTCAAATCATGCCCATTTATTAATACATTCAGAAATGATTCAAAACCTATCAAGATTTATGAAAGAAGTAAATGAAGGATATGCTAGATATTATAATTACAAAAGTAATAGAACTGGATATGTATTTAAAAATAGATATTTATCTGAAGCAATAACAAATCAAAGATATCTATTGAATTGTATGGTTTATATTCATAATAATCCCGTGAAAGCTAATTTAGTAAAAAAATGTGAAGATTATAAATATTCTAGTTATAATGATTATTTAAGCAAAACAGGTTTTATAAATGATGAGATAATTAAACTAGTCTTTGAGAGTAGTAAGGTAGATATATCTGATTTCAAAAAACTTCATAAAGGAATAAAATATTTTTTTATGGAAAATATCGATATGATTCAAGATAATATGGCAGAGATAATAAAAGAATTTGAAAGTAGATATTGTAAATCATGGAAAGAAATTATCTCTAAACCAGAGAACATCGAAAGAATAATTATAGAAATAAAACAGAGAATGAGAATACCAAATAGTAGACTTTGTAAGTATTTAAAAGTTAATAGAAGTACTGTGGATAGAATTTTAAGAAAAAATTGTTAAAATTCTGTAGTTGAAAATGAAAAAAGAGTTGTAATACATAAAAAAAGACTTGCGCAAAATAAGCCCGTCCCCAATTGCGCAATATCTTATTTCTTTAATTCAACTGTAGCAGATAAAATGCTACGTATTTTCCTAAAGAATTTGCCAATCTTAGAACCATCTACAACAGCTAAGCTTGTATTATTCATGATACTCTCGTATTTATTGTCAAGTTCCATCATTTTGTTTATATAAAATTCATTAAAATCTGAGTAATTCTCACTTATACCTATATAATTTTTATAGTTATACAATCTAACTCTATACTCATCTATATCAGCAGTTGTTGCCAATTTGAAAAATTGTGTATTAAAATATGATGTGTAAATTAAATTTTGAGTCTCAAAAAATAATTTTTTGATTTTTTCTTTTGCTTTGTCTATTTTCTTTGCAACTTTTTGAGCTTTCATACCCTCACAAGAATCACTCATAAGCTTGTTTGTGAGTTTTATTGCTTTTTCTTCAATTTCTAGAATACTATCTAAATTATTTTGAATATCAAAAAAGCTATTTATGCCACACAAATCACAAAATCTATCTTTGAACGTATCTGAACCATAAAAAGTACTATCATATAGATTCTCTTCTCCTGCAACATATGCCATTTGTTTTACTAAATTACATAATAGTGGATAATATGAAGGACTAGTCGTAGGAAGTGAAATTCCATAGTATTTTACAATTTCTTCCTCTGTTCCGAAGTGCTTTGGCAGACATAAGCTGTACAGCACCTTCGTTTAACCCCATACCACATATTTTTAGGTCACCAAAATCGCATAAACCTAAGCGTAATAAATGACCTTTTTTATCCTTTATTTCTTGCAAATAATGAATAAACTCATGAACGGCAAACTTTTCTAACTCATCAAGCTTTAATCCTTGCTTAAAATACATTGACGAATTTTTGTAAAAGTATGTTGCTTCTGCAAACCCATCTGGTATATCTGCAATATACATTGGAATTCTAGATAAGGCTATAAACAAATTCTGAAATATAAAGTTTTGATTAGGAAATGCTTTGCATAGCTTTTCAGCAATATTTCTAGAAATTGTGTTGCTACTTAGAGTATCTAGCTTTTCAACTACTGTTATTCCATCCTTTTTTAAATCTGATTCTATACTCATACGTATTTCTCCTTAGTATTTCATATATCAACATTATACTACAAAAAACATAAAATCAATATTACAGAAATATTACTTTTATGTTACAAAACTATTACAAGCAACTGCGCAAACGGGGTCTGACCCTTTTTGCGCAGCTGTAAATTTGCTTGAAAAATCAACCAAAAATGAAAGCTTTGCGCAAAACAAGCCCGTCCCCAATTGCGCAATTAGCGAACTACAATGTTATATATTTTGCCTTTTACATATATTTCTTTTACTATTGTTTTTCCTTCTATTTGGGCTTTTACTTTTTCCTCGGCTTTTGCAGCAGATTTTACTTGTTCTTCTGTTGCATCAGCTGGAATTTCAATTGTGGCTCTAAGCTTTCCATTAACTTGCACAGCTATTGTCATAGTATCTTCTACTAATTTGCTTTCGTCATAAGTAGGCCATGTCTCATATGTGATTGTATCTGTATGTCCGAAGCTACTCCACAATTCTTCTGCTATGTGAGGAGCAACTGGACTTAATAATTTTGTAAATCCTTCTGCATACTCTTTTGGAACTATTTCTTCTTTTGTTGCAGCATTTACAAATATCATCATTTGAGATATTGCAGTATTGAAGTACATATTTTCATAATCGTTTGTAACTTTTTTTACTGTGTAGTTATATACTTTGTCTAGGTTTTTATTTCCTTCGTCTTTTACTTTTCCAGATTCTACAAAGAGTCTCCAAACTCTATCTAAGAATTTTTTAGAGCCATCTATTCCGTTTGGATCCCATGGCTTAGCAGCATCTATTGGTCCCATAAACATTTCGTATACTCTTAATGCATCTGCGCCATATTCTTTTACCATGTCGTCTGGGTTTATTACATTTCCTTTTGATTTGCTCATCTTTTCACCATTTGAACCAAGTATCATTCCTTGATGGCGTAGTTTGGCAAATGGTTCTTTTACAGGGACGATACCTTTATTATATAAGTAGTTGTTCCAAAATCTTGAATATAATAAGTGACCTACTGCATGTTCTGGTCCACCTACATATAAATCAACTGGCATCCAATGTTTTAAAAGCTCTGGATCTGCTATTTCGTTTTCGTTATGTGGGTCGATATATCTTAAGAAATACCAACTAGAGCCTGCTGAGCCTGGCATTGTACTTGTCTCTCTTTTTGCTGGTTTTCCTTCAAATGTGGTGTTTACCCAGTCTGTAGCTTTGTCAAGAGGAGAGGCACCTGACTTAGATGGAGCATAATCTTCTAGTTCTGGTAAAACTAAAGGTAAATCTTCATCAGCTAAAACATGTATTTCGTCTCCTTCTGTAAATACTACTGGAATTGGTTCACCCCAATAACGTTGTCTTGCAAATATCCATTCACGGATTTTGTAATTTACTTTTTTAGTTCCAATTCTCTTTTCTTCAAGCCATTCAATCATTTTGCCCGTTGCTTCTTGCTTACCAAGACCATTTAAAAAGTCTGAATTGATGTGAGCACCATCTCCAGTGTATGCTTGTGGATTTATTAAATTATTAAATACAGTGCTATGTAATTCATCTGTGACTTCAGAAATTTGATTAACAGGAACCCACTCAACTTTAAAATTATTTTTTTCTTCTTCATCTAAATTAGTATCAGATTTAGTCTCATCCACTAGCTCAAACAATAATCCTACTGCATTTATAGCATAAGCTTTATTCTTGTTATATGCAAAATAGTGATGCTTTATAGGGAATGTATTTCTTATAAATTTAATATTTGTATATCCAGTTTCTTCTTGTATTTCTCTTATAGCACATTCTAAATCAGTCTCATTATCTTTTTTAGTGCCTCCTACAAATAATCTACCGCCTTTATCGCCCCAGTTAATTGTTAAATACTTATTGGTTTTAGGATTATAAAGAACAGCAACTATGCTATTTTTAAAGCTTTCATTTTCTCTTACTGTGCCTGTTTCTTGTTGCAATACAGGAATGATGTCAATTCCAAATTTGCTAGCAAATTCATAATCCCTTTCGTCATGAGCAGGTACAGCCATTATTGCTCCTGTGCCATATGTGGCTAGAACATAGTCTGAAATCCATATAGGAATTTCTTTGCCATTTACAGGATTTATAGCATATGCTCCAGTGAAACAACCGGTTTTTTCTTTATTTAACTCTGTCCTTTCCAAATCAGATTTAGCGGCAGCCATAGCTTTATATTCTTTTATAGCTTCTTTTTGGTTATCAGAAGTAATTTCATCTACTAACTCATGTTCTGGTGAAAGCACACAATATGTGGCTCCGAATAGTGTATCTGCTCTGGTTGTAAACACAGTAAATTCTTTATCCGTATTTGCAACTTTAAACTTAATTTCCGCACCAACTGATTTACCAATCCAGTTTCTTTGTATTTCTTTTGTAGACTCTGGCCAGTCTACTTCATCTAATCCATCTAAAAGAATTTCTGCATATTTGGGTATGTCCATTACCCATTGCTTCATATTTTTACGAACTACAGGGAAGCCACCTCTTTCACTTTTTCCATTTATAACTTCATCATTAGAAAGTACGCAACCTAAACCTTCGCACCAGTTTACAGGCATTTCAACAAGCTTAGCTAGTCCATCATTATATAACCTTTTGAAAATCCATTGAGTCCACTTGTAGTAGCTTGGGTCACATGTAGAGATTTCTCTTGACCAGTCAAAGGAAAGACCTAGCATTTTTAGTTGTTTTTTAAATGTTGCTATATTTTTAGCTGTAAATCCAGCTGGATGATTTCCTGTTTTTATTGCATATTGTTCAGCAGGAAGACCAAATGCATCCCATCCCATTGGATGAAGAACATTATAGCCTTGCATTCTTCTCATTCTTGACATTATATCTGTGGCAGTATAACCCTCTGGGTGACCAACATGGAGGCCTTGTCCTGATGGATAAGGAAACATATCTAGTGCATAATATTTTGGCTTAGAAAAGTCCCATACATCAGTTTTAAAAGTTTCGTTTTTTTCCCAGTATTCCTGCCATTTTTTTTCTACTTCATTAAAGTTATATGACATATAAATCAGTCCTTATGTAATAAATTTAGGTTTTTAGAGGAAATACCTATAAACCACTAATTGCATATAACTATATCATAAATTGGATGGAATTTCCATAGATTTTAAAAAAATAAAAGCATTATTTACATATCTAGAGTGTAAATAATGCTTATGTTATGTTATTTTTTGTGATTTGTCTTATATATTCTCCTATTTCTACATCTGTTAAATCTAGCTCGGAAATTAACTTGCAAAGGACATCTCTTCTAGGAAGATCTTCTTCTCTATCTATACGAGCATATTGCCTTAAACTTATACCAAGAAGATTAGCCATTTGCTCTTGAGTATAGTGTTTTTCTTTTCTTTTTTCTTTAATCATACGACCTCCTAATACCGTATATGTAAGTATTTAATATCTTAAAAGCCGTAACTTCTAAGATAGAATGAAACTAAATTGTAATATTTTATCATAAGAATGCGACATTAAATTTCATATAAATTATCCCACATATAAGTAAAAAATAATATTGACATTAAACGTCATGTTTGATAATATTATCAAAGAAAATATGACATTAAACGACATAAAATAAGCTTACGGATATTCGGATTTTAAAAGTAATAGGGAGGTAAATTTATTTATGTATTATTCTTGATAAATTGTAAATAATAAGGAAAGTGGCTTTGCCATATGTGCATTTTGCTTTGCGAATATGCACAGTCAAAGGAAACTTAACCTTGTCGTATATAGGAAAATCGTTATATATACTGGAATATCAATAAAAAAACTGATTTTTCTATATGACAATAGATTATGTGTAATTTTAAAAAAGTGCAGTTTTTTTATGGTAATAATTAAAAGGTTTGATGCTATAAAATAAACTACTTTTTGTGTTAATACAAGGAGGAATCAAATGAGAATTGAGAGACAAAAACGGGATAACACTAATTGCATTGGTAATAACCATAATCATCATAATAATATTAGCTACAATAACGATAAATATGGTTTTTGGAGAAAATGGATTAGTAGAAAAAGCAGAAATGGCAAAAAACATGGTGTTAAGATAGATTTTGGACACGAAAGCGTAGAGATGATATAATTGTTTTGTACGCTAGAAAGGAGTGTTC
>CALXND010000038.1 GCA_944389655.1 uncultured Clostridia bacterium
GATGGGACTCGAACCCACGGCCTCCAGTGCCACAAACTGGCGCTCTAACCAACTGCGCTACATCCACCATCTTCAATCAACTGCATTTATTATTTTACCCCATCTTTTGGAATTTGTCAACTGTTTTTATTCTAATTTGTTATTTTTTAAATTTATTCTACTTCTTCTGCCCATATTATTAATCTTCTTTTTGTATCATCTGTACAAGTAGATAATGAAATTTCCCTTTTGCCGTTTGTATCTCTATTCATATATTCCGAATCACTTGTACTAGTTTCATATTTTTTCGTTACTGCATATGTTACTTTTCTTCCACTTAAATCTGTTATGTATATTTTATCTCCTTTTTCTAGTTTTTTATTATTTGAGAAGAATGTTCCATTTCTATAATTATGTCCTACTAAAACCGTATTTCCGATTTCGTTTAATGCTATTGTACTTGGATATAATTTTACTATTGCAACATTTAGCGAATTAATACTGGTTTCATAATCAGCTATTATTGGATATTTTACATCTGTTGCTGGTATTTCTATTGTTCCTATCATATCATAACCCATATACTTCACTCCAGAACCTGTAATATCGTTTTGTTGTGTCCCCTGATTTCCATATATAGAGTTTAAGTCTACATTTGGCAATTCATTTGTAAGTACAGTATTTCCTTGTGGTACAGAAGCTATTTCATTTATTTTATCTTCAAATTCTTTAACTGCATCTCCAGAGGCTTGTTCTATATAGTATTTTCTATAAACATCTATTCCAAAAAATATAAGTAAACCTATGATCACTATTATAACTATTATAAGAATTATAGTTAATGTTTTACTATATTTGTTATTAAACATGTTTTTTATCATACTCTTCCTCCCTCGTTTTTATTTTACATAAATATATTATACCATATATTTATATTTTTATCCAGATTATTCAACAATTTTGTCTCCTAATTTTTTTCCTCCTAATACGTGAAAGTGAATATGCATAACTTCTTGGCCAGAGTCCCTGCCACAATTTGTAATAACCCTAAAACCATTTTTTGCAAAATCTTCCTGCTTTGCTATCTTATTTATTACTTTATATATATGTGAAATAATAGCACTATCTTCATCTGAAACATCTAACAATGTTTCAATATGTTTCTTAGGCACTACTAAAATATGGATTGGAGCTGCTGGATTCACATCATTAAAAGCAATAACTTTTTCATCTTCATAAACTATTTTTGATGGTATCTCTTTATTTATTATTTTACAAAATATACAATCACTCATTTTTATTTTTTCCTTCCTACCTTATATTTTTTATAAATATATTCTCAACATGAAACTAGTACTTATTCTAATACTGCTTTAATCCTTCTAACTCCTGCTGAACTAGATTCTTCCTTTTTTATTCTAAAATGTCCTAATTCTCCTGTATGTGTAACATGAGGTCCTCCACATATCTCTTTACTAAAATCACCTATTGTATATACTTTAACTTTTTCTCCATATTTATTTTCAAATAATCCCATTGCCCCTGATTTTTTTGCTTCTTCTAAAGACATTTCTTCACATTTTACAGGTAAATCTCTTTTTATTTGTTCATTAACTATATCTTCCACCTGTTTTAATTCTTCTTTTGTCATCTTTTCTGGGTGTGAAAAATCAAATCTTAATCTTTCTGTTGTTATGTTTGAACCTTTCTGCTTAGCATGCTCGCCAAGAACTATTTGTAAAGCTTTATGAAGCAAATGAGTAGCAGTATGATATGCAATTGTCTTCTCGTTTTGTTCTGCAAGACCACCTTTAAATTTCTGTTCACTACCCATTCTTGATTTTTCTTGATGCTCCTTGAATAATTTATCAAATTCTGAATTATCTATTTTAAACCCTTGCTCTGCTGCTAAATCTGATGTAATCTCTGGTGGAAATCCATAAGTTTCATACAACTTAAATATAGTTTGTCCATCTATTGTATTTTTATTCTCTGCTTTAGCTCTACTTATAGCTTTTTCAAATTCTTTTTCTCCATGTGCTAAAGTCTTCATAAATTTATTTTTTTCTTCGACTATTACTTGTTTAATTATTTCTTTATTCTTTTCTAACTCTGGATACATTTCTTTCAAAATATCTATATCTAATTCTATTAATGTTTCTAGCTCATTTAAATCTATTTGCATTTTATTTAAATGTCTTGTCATTCTTCTTATAAGTTTTCTTAAAACATATCCCCTATCTATATTAGATGGCCTTCCTCCATCTGCAATTATCATCATACTTGCACGTAAATGCTCTGCTACTATTCTTCTACTTTCTATACTATCATTTTTAGAAAGCTCACTTAATTTTTGCATTATTGGCGCAAATAATTCCGTGTCAAAAGGTGTTTCTTTACCTTGTAAAAGCATTGTCATTCTCTCTAGTCCTAATCCTGTGTCTACATTATGTTGTTTTAATTTTTCATATTTTCCATCTTTTGTTCTATAATATTCCATAAATACATTATTCCATATTTCAACATATTTCCCACAACCACAAGAAGGTTGACACTCTGGTGAACATGCTGGCTTTCCTGTATCATAAAACATTTCAGTATCTGGGCCACATGGTCCTTCTTCTCCTGCTATCCACCAATTATCATCTTTACCATAAAAATATATTCTTTCTTCTGGAATACCTGCTTTTTTCCAACATTCTGCTGTTATTTCATCCCTAGGTGCATCTTCATCTCCTGCAAAACATGTAACAGATATTTTATCTGCTGGAATTTCTAACTCTTTAGTCAAAAATTCATAACTCATTGCAATTGATTCTTCTTTAAAATAATCTCCTAGTGACCAGTTTCCTAACATTTCAAAATAAGTTAAGTGACGATTATCTCCAACTTCATCTATATCGTTTGTACGCAAACACTTTTGATAGTCTGTAAGTCTTGTTCCTTCTGGATGTTTTTCTCCTAACAAATATGGTACTAATGGTTGCATTCCAGCAGTAGTGAATAATACAGATGGATCATTTTCTGGTATTAATGGACTACTAGGAATAATTTTATGGCCATGATTTTTAAAATAGTTTAAGTATTTATTTCTAATTTCAATTGCTTTCATTTATTTTCTCCTCATTTTAGACTATAAATATGTTTAAAATTATATTACATAATTACATAAAAATCAAGTAGTAGATAAATAATTAATTTTATCTACTACTTGTTGTTATTATATATGGGAAATCAACTTTTATTTGGTATTTCAATATTTATAACGATTTTTCCATATATAGCAAGGTTAGGCTACCTTGGACGTCCGAACAAGGCGATGATATGTATTTCGCCGTTGCTTAATACGACTCCTTCTGCAAAATACCTTCCTTTTTTATTCTTCTACTTTAACAAATGCACTTTTAGGTACTCCACATAGTGGGCATACCCATTCTTCTGGTAAATCTTCAAATTTTACTTCTTCTACCGCATCATCATAAATATAGCCACAAGCTACACATTTATATTTATTCATATTCATACCTCCTAATAAAATTTATATATATATATTATCCATATACATTTAAAATATTCAATACAATTTTTTCTAAATAGATTATAAAAGATATAGGTTCTTCCCTATATCTTATATGAATTCATATATTTATATAAATCTAAATTATTTTTTATTTACTAAATCTTTTAATGCTTTTCCTGCTTTGAATACAGGTGCTTTTGAAGCTGGTATTTTAATTTCTTCTTTAGTTTGTGGGTTTCTACCTTTTCTAGCAGCTCTTTTTCTTACTTCAAAAGATCCAAATCCAACTAATTGAACTTTATCTCCTTTAACTAATGCTTCTGTTACAACATCTATAAAAGCATTTAATGTTGCTTCTGCATCTTTCTTTGTTTCTCCTGTTTTAGCTGCGATAGCTGCGATTAATTCTGATTTGTTCATTTTCATTACCTCCTATAAGATTTTCATATGTAGATTTTAAACGCTATCTACTATTATCAATATTCTCCAAAGTTCTATAAAATCCTTCTTTTTTTCTTAAAAATTTGTATAATGCAACATTTTTATTTATAAATTTTTAAAAATTTTAATATTTTATATATTTTTTCTCCCTTAGGCATCATTTTTATTTCTTCTTTAGAAAATATATTAAAAATCAATATTAGTATCATATATACTACTACAGATATTGATAATGCTAATATTATGCACATTTTTTTACCAATTATACCAATAAATACTTTATTTAAAACTATTGATAGAATAGACATTATGCCTGTAGCCAACAATGGTTTTAAAAAATTCTTTATTCCAAATTGTATATCTATATTTCTTCTCATAATTTGATATTCTATAAAAAACGATGTTATATTGCACATAACTGTTGCAAAAGCTGCTCCAGCTGTGCCTCCTAATATGCATATCTCTGGATTTATTTTTATTAATATATTATTTAAGCAAAATTTTACAATTATTCCTATGGATAATGCTACTGTTGGTATAATTGTCTTTCCTAACCCATGTAATACTGCATTTATATTCTGACTTAACATTACAAATGTAATTGATATTGAACTTATTTGTAGTAAAAAAGCTCCTTCTGGTTGATTTGGAAATAGTAATTCTAAAATATTATCAGCAAATAGCATCATGCATACTGTACTTGGAAGTCCTATTAATATAGATATTAACATTGAAATTTCTATCTTCTTTTTAGCATTACTAAAATATCCACTTGCTCTTGCTGCTGAAACCGATGGAATTAAAACACTAGCAAAAGCATTGTTAAATGAGAGCGGAAAAGAAACTAGAGTATCTATTTTTCCACTTAGTATTCCATATTGAAGCTTCGCTTCTGTTTCAGTCATAAAATTTTTTAGCCCTCTTACAATTGTCATTGAATCTATATTTCTATTAATTCCACCAATTATTGGGCCTATAGACATTGGTATGGATACACAAAATATATCTTTTATAGTTTTCCTTATCCCTCTATATTTGTAATTAATACTATTTTTTATCTCATGAGCTACCTCTTTTCTTACACTTTTATAATATCTAAACAAATACACAAAACAGACTATTTCAGATATAGCAGAGGCTATAGCTGCACCTGCTGCCATTACTTTTGTATCTAAGCCTGTGGTTTGAGCAATATACTCTATTAAGATTATCGTAAGAGACATTCTGCATACTTGTTCTATTGTTTGTGAGTTCGCACCAATATTTAGATTTTCTCTGCCATTAAAATATCCTTTTATAACAGATGTAAGGGATACAAAAAATATTGATGGTGAAAGTGCTAGCAAACTCAGTTCTGCTTCAGGAATTTGTATAAGTTTGGTTGCAATATATTTTGCTGATATAAATAAGACTCCTGAACACATAAAACCAATGCATCCAAATGAAATTATTGCTATTTTAAAAACTTTGTGTGCTCCCTTGCTATCTCCTATCGCCAATCTTTCAGAAACTAATTTCGATACGGCATTTGGTATTCCTATTGAAGAAATTGTTAAAAATAAAGCATAAATTTGAAATGCACTAGAATAGATGGCATTGCCTTCATCTCCAAACCCATTTCTATTTGTTAAATATATTTTATTAAATACACCTATAATTTTAATAAAAATATGTGCAATTAATAATATTACAACATTTTTTGCAAAACTTGTTTTTCTCAATTTTCTTTTCATATTTAATACTATTCTTGTTTTTTTATTTTATTCTAGTCTTTGAACTTTATAAACATTCATCAAAGTTCTTGAATCACAACTAATTTCTAGTTAAAATTCACAGCCTTATGACACTTTAATCATAAGCCAGAATTAATATATTCAAAATATGCGAGAATATGGAATGTAATTTGAAGTTACTAATTCTTGAAAAATTTTTGCAAACGAATCTCAATTATATTGGGAGCACTACAAAAATTTCATTAGAATTAGTTCAAAAATCAGCTTGACCGACGTATTCGAGGCAATATTTTTTATATATTAATTCTGGCTTAACTAAACAGATTATTGGCTGTGAATTGTAATAATTTCTAGAAAAAACTAGAATTTTTTTGCAAAAAGCCTTGTATTTTTCGCTATTTTATAAGATAATATATATGTATTATTTTAAGATTTGAAAGTGGTGAATACATTGAAATATATAGATAAATTTCTTAAGTTTTTAAAAACTGATAGAAACACATTCGTAACTTATATTTTAACATTAATTTCAGCATATGTTTTAATAGATAGATTAGTAGAATTAATGTTTATGATATTTACAGGTGTTTCGTACTCATACTGGGGACCAATTGAATATACTTTAGCATTTGTAGCTGTAGTATGTGCATTCTATTTTTCTTTTGGTTCTAAATTTGTAAAAGCCGATGTAGATAAGCTACGATTTTTTAATACTTATGTAATAAGCCTATACATACTAACTGTTTCATTTGTAGTTCAAGGTTTAAATTCACTGGCATGGACATTTATATTGTCTGTACCAAATTATGCAGAAATCGTAAGTGCTTATTCAAATTTATTTAGACCAGCCTTTACTGCAATATCGCTATATATACCACTTGTAACTTTCTATAAAGTATTTAAATGGCTAACATTTACAATTAATGATACCAAAGATATTAAAGACTCAATATTTGATTATGGTGGTGTAAGTTTATCTGGAAAACCTAAAGACACTGGTAAATACTCTTGCGAAGTATTTTTATGTAATGATTCTGAATCTGGCGAAGCTGTAATAATTCCAGAAACTAAAAGACTTGAATCATTTTTGGTTGTAGGTGTTTCAGGCTCTGGTAAAACTACTATGATTTATGAACCTTTAATGGCTCGTGACTTAGATAGAAAGTTTTTCTTTAAAGAAATTTCAAAAGAAATGGGATATACAGCATTAAGAACAGGTATTGCAACATTAAATTGCCCATATGATAATGATTATATAAATAAAAACTTTACATTGGATATGCTAACTCCAAATCCAGACAAGCAAGATTTGTATAAGGCATATATGAAAAAGATGATACTTGCTTCTGCTAATGGAAAGTATATATATAGAAATTTAGGTTTAACCTATCTTTCAGCAGATTATGATTCTATAGAAACAATGCTTAAAGTTGCTAAAAATTATAAAATTCCAGTTAATTTGATAGACCCAAATAATTTGGATTCACCTGGTATGAATCCATTTGTATACAAAGACCCAATTAAGACTGGTATTGCAATATCTTCTGTATTAAAAGGATTATTTGCCAATAGCAGACCAGATCTGCAACAAGCTTTTAGAGAAAATGCTTCTATTCAAATAATAGAAAACTTATCTATTTTGCTAAAAGAAATGTATCCTAGATTAAATGATGGAGATTTACCAAACTTAGAAGATATGCTAAATATGATGAATGATTTTTCTTTGGTAGAAGATATGTGTAACGAGATGAAGGCTATTCCAGAACTTGCAGATAAATATAGAATATTAATTAAGTATTTTGAAAATAACTTTTATGCAGAAGGAAAAGATTTAGACCATACAAAAACATCTATATATACAGCATCAGCTGAGCTTGACAATTTGTTAAGATATCCTGGTGTAAAAAATATATTATGCAATAGAACAAATAATTTGGAATTTGATAAAGTACTAGAAAACGGAGAAGTTACATTTGTATGTACTAGAAGAAGCGATTTGGGAGCAAATGCTCATAAAGCTTTTGGTATTTTCTTCTTACTATTAATGCAACAATCTGTTTTAGCTAGACCCGGAAATGAAAATACTAGAATTCCACATTTCTTATACATAGATGATTTCCCAGAATACCTATGTAAGGCAATAGAGCCAGTGTTTACAGTATACAGAAAGTACAAAGTTGGAAATATTTTATCTGCGCAGACACTTTCTCAGCTTAAAGATGACAAATATAACTTTAGAGATGAAATATTAGCAAACTGTGTAAATAAAGCAATATTTGGTAACGCTCTTCCAGAGGACGTAGAATGGTGGCAAACGGAATTAGAGCAAAAAAGAGAATGGAAATGGAATAGTAGTTATGAAACAGATCCAAGTAAAGGTCAACCAGGCTATGATTCTAAATTAGGTGGAATTGAATTTAAATGGGGGCCAAATTATGCAGCTGGTAAAATAATGTCATTAAAATCTAAACAGATTTTATTTAAGGTAAAAGACAGCAAAGGTAAAAGCTATGTTCATAAAGGAAAACTTGATTTCTTAGAAGCAAAATATAAAGAACCTAAAAAACTAAAAGAATATAACTTTGAAAAATTTACTAATGGAATTACATCGGATAATATAAAAAGGAAACCAATATCAACTAAGTTTAGAGGTAATTTTGCAGCTGCTACTGCTGATAATGATCCAAACAATTTTGATAATGAAGTAGATCCTATTAGAACAGATATTACAGATTCAAAATATCTTCTAGATAACGATGATGCTATAATATTTGATTTAAATAGGAAAAAAGATGAAAACTAAAAAAGAAAGGGTTCTCCCCTTCTTTTTTAGTTTTTATTGTACAGGAAAAGCTGACTTTTATTTTGATATTTAAGCATTTTTAACAATTTTTCCGTATACAACAAGGTTAGGTTTCTTTGGGCTATCTGATCAAACCAAGAACATGTATTTCACCGTTGCTTAAGACAACTAGCCCTGTGAAGTGCTTTCTAATGTAATACATTTTTAAGTTATATTCCAAGCAATTTAACCTCCACATTTTCCATTTTATATTTTCCGTCTTCAAGCTTAAATTCAACTAATGTTTTATCTAAGGTTTCTTGATTTTGTCTTAAATCTGTTGAAAAATACAAATTTATTTTTTCTATCTCTACTTTATTTATAACTATAGTTTTAAAAGTTTCAGCCATATGCTTCTCGTCTTCACATATTAATATAAGTTGTGGCATTGAACTAAAGCCAGAATCTCCTGCTACAAAGTTATTGTAAAAGTCATTATACAATTTCATTTTATCAACTAACTTCTTTTCCCAGTCTTCTTCTCTTCTTATAACTTCAAATAAAAATTCAATAGATTTATTATTCTTAGTTAGTTTAACACTTCCACCTGTTGCCTTAAATAACTTTCCAGTTTGCTTAGCATTAATAGTTGGTTTAACATTATATGAATCAAATGCCTTCACTTTTCTTAAATATGCTATAATTGTTTGATTTCCTGCTAATCTCTTTTTGATCATAGGTACTGGCTTTGTATTATCTGTTGGTTGCCATTTGCATTCTACACCTCTAGAGTTTAGCAAATACTTACCCATTTTTTCTAAACAGTATATTCTATATATTCCTTTTCCGTCTTCTCCTTTAAAGTAATATCTTGTAAGTATTTTCGATTTTACTAATTGCTCCAATTTATTATTCAACTTGTCTTGTGAGGCTATCTCTATATTTTTCCATTGTAGCATTTGGAATAATTGTCTTGATGTTATAAATTCAAATTCATTTACTAATTCCATTATTTTAAAATGTAAATCGTTTATATGTCCAATATTTATCTTATGTATTATTTGGTTCATTGATACATAACCATCTTTACCATCAAATGTCTTTATTTCTCCTTCTCTTACTGCAAAAGGTGATACTACCGCCTTTATTTCATTATCTTCTACCATAAACATCTCTCCTTTAGATAATTCATTCAATTTAAAGAAATACTATTTCTTTAAATCGTTACATGTATATTTTACCACACTTTCCTAATTTGTACAACCTAAATTGAAAAGTTCTCACAGCATACTATACTATGAGAACTAGACAGAAAGCTATTTGTTATTAATTTCTTTTTCAATTTTTTTTAATTCTTTATTCCATGCTTTAAATAAATCTAAAATTTTAACAAATAAATAAGCAATACTCATGCATCCAAAGAAACCCAAAAATCCAATAACGGTTCCAACTAATAGCCCCATTATTAACCTTACGCTTGCCGACACATCAATTATTTGGTCATTGCTTACAAATATTACAGCTCCAATACATGCAAACAATATAACTATTGTTGTTTCGATTACTAAAATTGAATTTCTTTTAATAATTCGTTTGATTAGCTCCATTAATGCTTTCCGTTTCATCTTTCTTCCTCCTATAATTAATTATATCTATAATAAACTAGAACAAATCTTTTAAAATTGTCTAGAATTAATGAGGAAATAAGTAATAAATACAATATCACTTATACGTTTTTAATTATAACACATATTTATATAATTTTCAAATAAAAGTAAGTCCGTCCTCCAATTGCTCACTTTTTTAATAATCCTTCTACTTCTTTATTGGATAGATATCTCCATTCACCTAATTTTAAATATTTAACATCTAAATTTTCTATCTTACTTCTATGTAGTGCAAGTACTTTTCTTCCTATACTAGCACACATTTTTCTCACTTCTCTATTTTTGCCTTCATGTATTGTAATTTCAATTCTAGATATATCCTTATCTCTATCTATCTTTAGTATTCTTACCTTTGCTGGGCTTGATACATAGTTTTCTATTTGTACTCCATTTTCAAGTTTTTCTATTTCTTCTTTTGTTATTATTCCTTTTACAGTTACATTATATGTCTTTTCAATTTCATATTTTGGATGTGTTATTTTATATATAAACTCTCCATCATTTGTAAGGATGAGTGCTCCTGATGTGTACATATCTAGTCTACCTACTGGAAGCAAATTTTCCTTTATTTTTACCAAATCTAGTACTGTATCCCTTCCAAATTGATCCTTAGTAGTTGTAACATATCCTATGGGCTTATTTAAAAGTACATATACCTTATTAATCGTATTTTCTACTTTTTCCCCTCTAAATGTAACCTCGTCCTTTTCGGAATTTATTTTTGTTCCTAGCTCTGTTACAATTTTACCATTTACTTGTACTTTTCCTTGTAAAATATACTCTTCTGCTTTTCTTCTAGAACATACACCACTATTGGCTAAGAATTTTTGTAATCTTACTTCTTCCATTTTTCTATGTATCCCTTCCACTTAAAAATTTGTCCTATAAAATTAAGTTTTGAGCAGTTACGCACAATTTTAAAGTTCATTTACGTAGGTTTTAAATTATGACCACTAAATTTTAAATGAAGTTAGTACTGCTCAAATTATAACGCTTTTGCGTCCTTATTATTTTCAAATATTTGGCTTATTTTGTTTCTCTATTTTCTCTAAAACTTGTTTAAAATACTCTGGGAGTTCCGCTTCCACATGCATCTCTTTACCTGTTATAGGATGCTTAAAATCTAAGCTTTTAGCATGTAACATTTGCCCTTCTACTCCAAATTCATTTTTTCCATTTGAATATACCATATCTCCAACTACTGGATGTCCTATTTCTGCCATATGTACTCTTATTTGATGTGTTCTTCCTGTATCAATTTTTAGCTCTAATAATGTGTATTTATCATATCTTTTTATTACTCTAAAATGAGTTACAGCTTCTTTTCCATCTTTTCTAACTGCCATTTTTTTTCTATCTTTCGTACTTCTTCCAATTGGCATATTTATCGTTGCTTCGTTTTCTTTAACAATTCCCTTAACTAGTGCAATATATATTTTTTTTACCTTTCTATTTTTTATTTGCTCACTCATATTTATATGAGCTTTATCGTTCTTAGCTATTATTAATAAACCTGATGTATCTTTATCTAGCCTATGAACAATTCCTGGTCTTAACTCTCCTCCTATTCCAGACAAGGAACTTTTACATTTCGCCATTATTGCATTAACTAGTGTTCCATCTGGATTTCCATTTGCAGGATGAACTACAAGTCCCTTTGGTTTATTAACAATTACAATATCGTTATCCTCATATACAATGTCTATTGGAATATTTTCTGGTTTTATATTTACTTCTTTAGGTTCTGGCAAACTTATTTCTAAAACATCATTTAACTGAACTTTATATGATGCTTTTTCTTTCTTACCATTTACTAAAATATTTGCTTCATCTATTAATTTTTGCACCATTGTTCTTGAAATATCATCATATTTTTTAGAAATATATGCATCTAAACGCACATTTTGTTCATCTGCAACTAGTCTTTCCACAATTTGTTCTCTCCTCTTTATTTCTTGTAATTATTCTTATTAGTATTATACCTTAAAACGTACATCTACTCGCTTTCTCTTTCATATAGTACAAAGTTATCATCACTATATAACTCTTTATATGTATCCTCATCACGTGATAAGAACATATTAAGTTTAGAATTTTTACGTATTAATACATGTGTAATATCATATTTATCAAATTTTGTTTCATAATATGTAGATATATTAGAAATATTTATATAATCAGAAAATATATCACGTCCTTTATATTTTCCATCTTCTCCTTTTACGCCATTAAGTTCTGGAGTATATAAATCTGCTCTGGAATCTATAAATACAGGTATTCCTCTAAATAGCATATAACTTCCATAATTATATTCGTTAAATATTTTCATATTTTCTATATCTATATTTTCTAAAATATAATCACAAGCTTTTACAGGATATGAACTGGTACTTACAATTGGACTTTTTATTTTTCCTCTATATAAAGAATAGCTTACTAAAATTGCAAGTAATACAATTAGTATTTTTCCTCCCCAAGTTGTTGATGCTTTAATAACTTGATTGGTGCCTTCTTTATCATACTTGTTTAATAAGGCTACTATTAATTTTGCAAATATAAAACCTCCTATTAGGATAAACATTGATACTTGCCTTCTAGACATAAATGCCATTAATACTAATCCTGCAAGCATAAATAAATCACATAATTTTATTTTTATATCTGTAAATATTAATATTAATAAAAATAGTACTAATACTACTAATGTTTTTATATCATTAATTAATGTTAGTGGCAAATGTTCACTAATGTTTTGCATTGTATTACCCTGAATTGTTTTTGGCAGATATGTAAATGGCGTATTTCCAAGAGGTGTTAAAAATCCTGTAAATATGCATATTATCATAATGATAAGAAGAAATTTTACATTATTTTTTCTTTCTAATATTATTTTATATGGCTTTTTTCTTCTTTCGTTTCTTCTTTGTTCTGATTTATAAAGTTTTTGCTGTAGTTTTTCTATTCTGGTTGCCATTTCAGTTACTTTGCTAAAAGATTGATCTTTTTTTACCAATCCATTTAATCTTCTAGTATTTAATCCAATTAATATTTTATAATATAAGTTTGAATTTGATATCAATGCTAAAATATACTCTGCAATATATGGCAAGTATAAAACAAAGTAAAATGGCCATACAGCTACGTGTATATTTGCAATAAGTATAGATATTATTATTAATCCAATAGAATATCTTAATTTTTTTGTTTCTATAAATTTCTCTATAAATAGTACTGTAAGAACAAAGAGTATGTATGTTACTAATTGTGCTCTAGCACAAATAAATCCTTTTAATAAATACATCATTCCCAATGTTACCAATAATGAAACAAGTTGGTTTTTACATATCTTATTAAGAGCTATATATATAATAATGCCCAAAATAATAGATAATAAGCAAGTTACTATATATATGGCTATAAATCCACTTATGCCTATATTTTCTCCCCATTGATATACTAGATATGTAGCCACATCATATGCCCAGTGAGGATATGTATATGGTAAGTCTTCGTGCCACGAAAATGGGTCTTTCATATCAATTCCATTTTGCATTATATGCTCTCCTATAGCAATTGTATAATACGTGTCATTTTGCAATGTTTTAGGTGTTAAGGAAAAGCAAAATATTATTATAAAAAATATTGCAAGTACGTTAAATTTCATTTTAGTTTTCTTATCCATGTGTTTTCTATCCTTTCACATTTGTATTTTCCTATGACATTATATCAAAAAAGAGCTTTAAAATAAAGCCCCTTTTTAATTTATTATTATCTATTA
>CALXND010000039.1 GCA_944389655.1 uncultured Clostridia bacterium
CTTTTTGCCTTTAAATAGCTTTTTCTCGGTAACTAGAAGTTACTTTTTCTAATTAGATTTTACTTTTTCAATTGACCATTTTTATTTACAAAATCTATGCTTTCCTATTGTAACGGTCATTGGTCTAGACCATATCCACTTATTTGTAGCAGTACTTGGGTTAAAATAATATATCGCTCCATTTGATGGATCCCACCCATTTAGTGCGTCTTGCGCTGCCTTTTTTGCCGTATCATTTGGCGTTAAATTAATTTGACCATCACTTACTACATCAAATGCTCCTTTTTGATAGATAACACCTGCTACAGTATTCGGAAATGAACTATTTTTTACTCTATTCAAAACGACTGCTGCTACCGCTACTTGTCCTGTATATGGTTCCCCCCTAGCTTCACCATATACCAGTCTACTCAGTAAGTTTAAATCATTAGAATTAGTTGATGAACTAGAATTACTACTTGAGTTATTTCCAGAGGAATTATATATTCCCATGGCTTGAAGAGTTTTTGTGCCTGCAATTCCATCTACAGTAAGTCCATTTTTTTGCTGAAATTTTTTAACAGCTGCTAAAGTTGCGCTACCATATATGCCATCCACATTACCATTATAATAGCCCCAACGTTTTAGTTTTGTTTGTATTGTTCGTACTTCTTCTCCTCTAGAGCCATATTTTGACAATGCTTGTAATTCATTGTTTCTAAAAAACACATTATATGATATAAACATTGTCACCACTATAAAGATTGTTATTATTGCCTTTAGATTTCTTTTTACTTTAATTGACATATGAACCTCCATTAACAAGCTGGTTTACACTTAATTACATATCCTATTTTACGCAAAAGATAACTACTATTTTTAATTTAAAATCAATTGTAATATTTTGCATAAATGAAATAATAACACCAGTTTTAGAAAAATATTTTTACATATATTTTATCCAAAATTGGTGTTATTATACAGTTTTTTAGCATTTGCAAATAACCATTTTCAGTCATCATTTTAAATTTCAACAAGCCATAGTTATATATATTCAAAATTTGTGAAAATATGGAATGGAAAGTGATTTGAAAATACTAATTCTTAAGAAATTTTTGTAGGGAATCTCTATTATATTGAGGGCGCTGCAAAAATTTCTTTAGAATTAGTTTGAAACTCCACTTGACCGACATATTTGAAACACATTTTTAATATATATAACTATGGCTTGATAAGTGTAATTAATTTTAAAATGGTTATTCGCAAATGCTAAAATATACCTACTATATTGCCTTCTTCGTCTAAATCAATTTTTTCTGCTGCTGGCACTCTTGGAAGTCCTGGCATTGTAAAAATCTTTCCTGTTAAAACAACTATAAATTCTGCTCCAGCTTTTAATATTACATCCTTTACATGTATTTTAAATGGTTCTAAACATTGTAAATTGTGCTCATCATCTGATAGGGAATATTGCGTTTTTGCTATACATACTGGTAAGTTTTTATAACCCATTTTTTCTATTTTTGCTATTTCTTCTTCTGCTTCTTTTGTATATTCCACTCCATTTGCCCCATATATTTTTGTTGATATAGCATTTATTTTTTCTTTTATACTATCATTTAATTCATATGCAAATTCAAAATTAGATGGATTATTTGTTAATTTTACAATTTTTTCTGCTAAGTCTACCGCTCCATCTCCACCTTGTTCCCAGCTCTCGACAAGGCTAAGTTCTACGCCTTTTTCTTGTAATTTATCTCTTAAAAAGTCGATTTCGTTTTTTGTATCATGAGTGTATTTATTAATTGCAACTATTACATTTAAACCATAAACTTTTTTTAAATTGTCTATGTGTTTAAATATATTATTTAATCCCCTTTCTAGTGATTCAATATCTTCGTTTTGAATTTCTTCTTTTGGCATTCCTCCATGATATTTTAAAGCTTTAATTGTTGCTACGAGTACTACTGCATCTGGCTTTATTTTTGCTTTTCTACATTTTATATCTAAGAATTTTTCAGCTCCTAAATCTGCTCCAAATCCTGCTTCTGTTATTACATAATCTCCCAGTTTAAGTGCCATTTTTGTTGCTAAAATACTATTACATCCATGTGCAATATTTGCAAATGGTCCTCCATGGACTATTGCTGGTGTATGTTCAAGTGATTGAACTAAGTTAGGTTTTATTGCGTCTTTTAATAGCACTGTAAGTGCTCCATCTGCCTTTAAATCTCTTGCAGTAACTGGCCTGCTATCTTTTGTATAACCTACTATTATATTTCCTAGTCTTCTTTTTAAATCTGTTAAGTCTGTTGCCAAACAAAATATGGCCATAATTTCTGATGCAACAGATATATCAAATCCATCTTCTCTTGGTACTACATTTTTTTCTCCTGATAAACCAGTTTCAACTTTTCTTAATTGTCTATCATTTAAGTCCACACATCTTTTCCATGTAACTCGATTTATTCCTAATTTATTTCCAAAGTATATATGGTTATCTATCATTGCAGATAATAAATTGTTGGCAGATGTTATTGCATGAATATCTCCTGTAAAATGTAAATTAATATCTTCCATTGGAGCAATTTGGGAATGTCCTCCTCCTGTTGCCCCTCCTTTAACTCCAAATACAGGTCCTAAAGATGGTTCTCTTAAAGCCAGTATACTTTTTTGTCCTATTTTTCTTAGCCCATCTGCCAATCCAATTGCCATAGTTGTTTTTCCTTCTCCTAATGGTGTTGGATTTATAGCAGTAACTAGAACTAGTTTTCCATCCTTTTTATCTTTCATTCTTTTAACTACATCTAATGATATTTTTGCTTTGTACCTTCCATATGTTTCAATTTCTTCTTCTATTCCTAATTCTTTAGCTATTTTTTCTATATTATCTAATTTAGTACTTCTTGCAATCTTAATATCCTCCATTATTAATCTCCTCCTTTTACAAATTATTTGCCAATTGAGTTTCTAACTTTAAGGAGAATATCTCAAAGGCAATAGTAATTTAATTTCTTTTAATTTTATATAAGTTCATTCTAATACAATTCAAAAAAGGACAAGTAATACTATTGTCCTATCCAAATACTAATCCTACAATTAGTCCTATAAATGCACCAACAAAAACCTGAATAGGCGTATGTCCTAATACCTCTTGCAATCTTTCTGTAACTTCTACGCCTGTAAGTCCTGGTGTGTCCACTATTTTATTTAGTAGCTTTGCTTGTTTTCCAGCTGCTCTCCTTACTCCAGCCGCATCATACATTACTACAAAAGCAAAAACTACAGATAAACCAAAAATTGGTGATGTAATTCCTTGACTTTTTCCAATCATTGTTGCTAAAGCAACAACTACAGCAGAATGAGAGCTTGGCATTCCACCAGCTCCTAATATTCTTTTAAAATTAAATTTTTTTGTTGTTACTAAATCATATATTAATTTAAATAATTGTATAAAAAACCATGTTGCAAATGGCACTATCAAATATTTATATTCTAAAATTATCCCCATCATTCTCACTATTCCTCATTTGGTACAAAATTTTCTTCTGCTAATTCTCCATTTTCTCCTTTGATTAGCATTGTTATTTTCTTTTCTGCTTTTTCTAGCATTTCGCTACATTCTTTTGATATTTTCATTCCTTCTTCAAATTTAGCTACTGATGTATCTAAATCTAAATCCCCTTTTTCAAGTTCTGTAGCAATCTCTTCTAATTTTTTCATGTTGTCCTCAAAGTTTGCTTTTTCTTCCATTTTAGCCTCCATTCGAGCTATTTTAGCTCTAACAAATTATTTACCCAATAACCTCTATTAAATTCGCGAGAATAATAGAGGTTAACAATTATTATTTCATTGACACTTCCCCTGTTTTTACATTTACAATAAAATAAATTGGTTTTTCTACTGTACCAGATCTAACTATAAAACTACCATCTTCTCGTACTCCATCGTACGTAAAGTTTACCCCTTCTGAACTTCCGTATTCTTTTTCATAGTATTCTTTGGCATATTTAATTGCTTTTTCGTCTTCTGATAAAGTTTCTTCCTCCGATGTATCTTCTTTATCAGTTTCTTCTGTCTTTTCTGTATCATTTTTACTTGTTTCTTCAATTTCCTCGTTTTCTATAGTATTTACAATTTCGTTTTCTGTTGTATTTTCTATTTGATTTTCTATTACTTCATTAATACTTTCTGCACTCTCCATTTGTGTAGTATTTAAAGTATTTAAGTTATTTGTTTCTTTTGTTACATTACTATATACCATCCAAACAACTAATAATATAAGTATTAATATAATTACTATCCCTAAAGTTCTTTTAGCTCCCTTACTCATTTGTCCTCTTCCTTTCTATATTATTTTAGCTTTTGCTTTACCATCTAATAATCTAATATCTATTTCATCATCTTTTTGCAATTCTTTTACGGATTTTACTATTTTTCCATTCATTTGCACTATTGAATATCCTCTTGTAAGTGTTTTTAATGGACTTAGTGCATCTAATTTAGATATATGTTTTATCATAGCTGTTTTTTTGTCTTTATAAATGTTTATTATGCTATTTTGAATAGATTTTACTTTCATATCAACTAGCATATATCTCTCATTAATTTTTTGCATTGGATCTTTAAAAACTCTGTTATTCATACATTTTTCATAACGCAATTTCATAAATTCTACTTTTTTCTTTAATGCTAGTTTTAATCTATTATTATATGTACTTATTTTAAGCATTACTTCTGTAATATTTGGAACAGCAAGCTCAGCTGCTGCTGATGGAGTTGGCGCTCTTAAATCTGCAACAAAGTCTGCTATTGTAAAGTCTGTTTCGTGCCCTACCGCAGAAATCACTGGTAATTCTGAGTCGTATATGGCTCGTGCAACAATTTCTTCATTAAATGGCCATAAATCCTCTAGCGAACCTCCACCTCTTGCAATAATTATTACATCTGCAAGTTTTTTATCATTCATTATTTTTATTGCATCTGCTATTTTTTCAGCTGCTCCTTCACCTTGTACTGGTACTGGTAGTAATTTTATATACACATTTGGATTTCTCCTTGTAGATACATTTATTATATCCCTTATAACTGCTCCGGTATTTGATGTAAGAACACCTATGCATTTTGGCATTGCTGGTATTTTCTTTTTATGTGATACATCAAATAGGCCTTCTTTTTCAAGTCTTGCTTTCATTTCTTCATATGCTTTATAAAGGCTTCCCATACCATCTTCTTGCATGGCCTTTACATATATTTGATAAACACCATCTCTTTCAAATACCGATACTGTTCCAAATACCATTACTTTCATTCCATCTCTTGGTTCAAACTTTAGATTGATTGCTGAACTTTTAAACATTATACACTTTATTAATGAATTTTCATCTTTTAATGTAAAATATAAATGGCCTGTGTAATGATGCTTATAATTAGATATCTCTCCTTTTACCAAGACGTTATTTAAATTTTCGTCTCCTGCTATTTTTTCTTTTATATATTTATTAAGTTCTGTTACACTTATTGGGTTATATGTCATTAGTTTTGTTTTCTCCTTATACAATATTATTATTCTTAACAACGCTTGCTAGAACTCCATTTATAAATGATGGAGCCTTTGTATCTGAATACATTTTTGCAAGTTCTACAGCTTCATTTATAGCAACTTTAAATGGTGTTTTTAAAAATAATATTTCAAATATCGCCACTTCTAATATAGCGATATTTATTTTAGATATTCTATCATAACTCCACTTTTCAGATAAACAATTTTCTATTTGTTTTTTTATTTGTTTTCCATGTCTTTTTGTGCCATATACTACATCTTTAATATATTTTTGTGAAGCCTTACCTTTTACCTCTTTAACATCCAAAAGCATATCTACTTGTTCTTTATAATCCTCGTATTTTATGTTTTGAGATTCTAAACTATATACTATTTCAAATGCTACTTTTCTATTATCTGACATACTCATTTTGTAATTTCTTACCCCTTTTTTATAATCTATCTATAAAACTTTTTAACTTTGTTTTTACATTATCTTTATTATGTTGAAAATAATGGCCTGCATAACCGCAAACAACTATTAATATAATTCCTATTATTAATAGGTAAAATTTAGTAAGTAGCAATATAATCGCTACAATTATACCAATAATCATTCCGCCATATTCGGACATAAATTTTTTAAAATCCTCCATATAACTCTTCCTTTCTTAGGCTTCGATTATATTATCTTTTGTTGGCTCTATATTTTTAACTTTTATATTAACTTCTTTTACTTCTAAGTCTGATGATTTTTTAATAGTGTCCTTTATTTTGTTTTGTAGGTTTGTAGATAATTCCTTAATTACAGCATCTTCCTTTACTACTAAATTTACAAATACTCTTACATTATTTTCTTTGTCTAGTTCTATTTTGGTAGTTACATCTTCTGCACTATCAAATCCTTTAACAACTGTATTTACTAGATTCTCTATAGTTTCTTTGGTTATTAAAAGTTTTCCATTAGCATTTTCTAATAAAATACCATTTTGATACTCTTGTTTTTCTTTTGCACTAGAGTCAAAGAATATGCATCTTATAGCTAACAAAATAAATATTATGCTTAATACTAGTATTATATTAGCTGTTATTTGGTTTGTTATTACCGCACTTACTATATCTGCCATTGTACTTACACTAACCCAGCCAAATATTATTAGGCATGAAATTACAGATATTATTAATATTAATGTTGAAAATAATATTAATGAAATTTTTTCTATTCTTTTCATATATATTCCTACCTTTCATTTTGCTTTTAATACTTATTCTGATTTATTTTGATCATCTGCTTTCATTTCTTCTACATTGTTTTGATCTGTATTAACTCCTTGTACATGTACATTTACGTCTACAACTTTTAGCCCTGTCATTCCCTCTACTGCTTTTTTTACTCTATTTTGTATTTCAAATGCAACGTCTGGTATTCTAACACCATATTCTACTATAATATTTACGTCAATCCTTGTTTCTTTTTCTCCTGCTTCTACTTTTATACCTTTTGCAAAGTTTTTCTTTCCGCTAAATACTTCTGAGATACCTCCTGCAAATCCTCCTGCCATTGAAGCAACTCCTGGTACTTCTGATGCTGCTGCACCTGCAATTACTGCAATAACATCATCTGCTATTTTGATGTTTGATCCATTTTCTAACGCTACCTCTTGTGTCTCTTCCTCGTTATTTATAACCTCATTTAAATTTTTATTCTCCTCCATATATATTACCTCCTTAAAAAATATATATTTTTTAGTAAAACTACTCTGTCCCTTTTCATATATATTAGTATACCAATTATTCTCATTTTTTACAACTATTTTAAGAAATTTTTAAATTTTTCATACATTTTTTAATTTTATGTTGACTTTATTTTGTGAATGTATTATATTATATGCATGTTAGAAAAAGTATAATTTTGTTTCTTACATTAATAGAAATATTTCTTATTCTTCTAAAATCATAGCAGAACAATTACAAATAAGTGATGATTATATGCTATTAAAAAAATTTATTTCAATTAATTTTTTAGGCGAGAATTTATTAAGTAGAGATACTTATCACAGCATAGTCCATTTAAAATTTGAGGACATAGAACCAGAAAAGTATGTAGAAATGAATTATGATACAAAGCAGGATATTTTAACTAATTTAATAGAATTTCACTACATAGAGCTTAAAAAATTTTTAAAGAAACATCCAGAAATAAGTGACAAATTGAATCAATGGCTATACTTATTGTGTGGAGAGGGGGATAAAATAAAAATGATAAGCAAGGATAATAAATCTATTGAAAAAGTCGTAAAAGAGCTTGATGAAATGAGCATGGACGAAAACGAAAGGTTAGAAGCCTATAAAGCAAGACTTGCAGAATGGGAATATAACTATAATATGGCAAAAGAAAGAGCTGATGGGATAGCTGAAGGCGAGGCTAAAGGGAGAGCAGAAGGTGAAGCCAAAGGTAAGACAGAAGGATTAAAAGTTGCTAAATTAGAAATTGCTAAAAATATGAAGAATAAAAAGATGGATTATAAAATAATTTCTGAGCTTACTGGACTTTCTATAGACGAGATTGAGAAATTATAATATAACTCAATAGATAGCAGATTACCTATTTTTATGTTAAACTAAAACACTTATTTAGGTTAAAAAAAGTGTATTGACAAACCCTTATATAAAATATATTATAATAATATATTTTTCTAAGGAGGGATTTTTTTGAACACAAAATTGATTTATAAGATTTTACTATGCACATTCATAATAATTTTAACTTTTTTTAATTTATCTGTATGGGCAACTGATACAAATTCAAACGATATTATGCCAATCAGTTCGAATTTTGAAAACGACGTAGACAAAATTTTAGCAACTTACGAAACAAATTATGAGTATACCTCATCTGATTTAATTCTTTATGATGTTAATGTGAAAATGTCTGAAATTGTAGATGGCAATGTTTTTGCCTATGGCTCAAGTGTAGATATTACAGGTGAAATATATGGAGACCTTTTTGTTATTACTAATTCTCTTAATATTTCAAAAGATGCAGTAATTCATGGAAATATTTTCGCATATGCCACAAATTTTTCAATATCTGGCTTAGCATCTGATATTTATGCAATTTCAAATACCTTTACATTAGAAGATTCTTCTATTGTAGCTAGAAATTTATGCCTATCTTCAAGTACTATTACTTTGAAAGGTAAAGTTAATCGAAATGCTTATTTAAACACTGATAACTTAAAGTTTGAAGGAGAGACTTCAAAAGTTGAAAGAGATTTGCATTACACTTCTAAAAATGCTAGTCAAATACCAGAAGGAGCTGTTGGTGGAGAAATAAAATACACTGCTGTACAAACTGACGTAGCAAATGTTGCTTTAACCATAGCTTTATCGGTTATTAGAGCACTTATCTTTTCTTTTGTAATAATAATGCTTTTAATGTGGGTTGCACCTAAGTTTAAAGAAAAGGCTTCAAAAATTATTACTAAAAAAAGCTTTGTTGCCTTTGGTATAGGATTACTAGTATTCTTTGCTACTATACTTATTTCATTTATATTACTACTATTTACATATGGTTTTGGCATAAGTATAGCTGCTTTTGCAATCGCGCTATTAATTCTTGCTTATTCTATATCTAATACAATATTTAGTATGAGTATTGGAAAACTTATAGCAGATAAATTTAATATGACTAAAAATGTAAGTTTTGTACTATTCTCGCTTTTAATTGTATTAGTTTTGAATTTAGTAAAATACATACCATACATTGGAGCGCCAGTAGTATTTATAACATCTATTATAGGAATGGGTATCATGAGTATAAATGCTTTTAAGCGAAAAGATTTAATTGGAGAAGAATAGAAGAATGCGCAATTGGGGACAGACCCTTTTTACGCATTTACTTACATTATCTTTAGTAAATATATAAATTTATACTAAAAGAATAGTGCGCAAAAAGGGTCTGTCCCCAATTGCGCACTATTCTTTTAGTTTATTTATTGTTTCCCTATAATTACTAGAATTTATTATTGCACTTCCTACAACTACTATATCTGTGCCTGCCTCTTTTATTTCTTTTATATTGTCTATATTAATTCCTCCATCTGCTTCAATATCTACCTCTAGTTTGTTTTGTATTATGTATTTTTTTAGTTCTTTTATTTTTTCGATTGTTTTTGGTAATAATTTTTGTCCACCTTTCCCTGGTTCTACTGTCATTACAAGTATTGTATGTACATATGGTAAAATGTCTAGTATTTTTTCTATTTCTGTATCTGGTTTAATACTAATTCCTGCTTTGCAGTTGTTTTCTTTTATGTATTGTAACCAGTTAAGTAATTCGCCACTATTGTTTGAAGCTTCGTAGTGTATTGTAATATTTCGTGGTTCAAATATTAAGAAACTATTTATATATGACTGTACATCTTTTACCATTAAGTGTACGTCTAATGGAAGTCTGGTTATTGTATTTAAGTATTCACAATATTCTGTCATTATTTTTACAGTATTGTTTTCTACAAATGTTCCATCCATAACATCTATATGAAAGTAGTCTGTGCCTGCTGTTTCTAAGTCATAAAATGTGCGTATACAATTTTCTTGTTTTACATTTAGTATTGATGTTGAAATTTCCATTTTCGATTTTTCCCTCCTTATGGATTATTCTTAATTTAAGTTTTATTATACTCTATAGTCTAATTATTTTTTAATATTTTCTTTAATTTTGCTATATAAATCGCAAAATCTCTCATACCTAGCTATAGATATTTTTCCTTGTTCTACTGCATTTTTTATACCACAGTTTCCTTCTTTTATATGACTACAATCTGCATATTCACATTTATTTATATAGTCTCTAAATTCTATAAAATAATATGCCAAATCGTTTTTTGGAATTTCGTTTATATCAAATGTTGAAAAACCTGGCGTATCCGCTATGTATGTATTCTCTTCTATTTTATATAATTTTACTTGTGTAGTTGTGTTTTTTCCCCTTTTATTTTTTGTACTTATCAAACCTTCTTGAGTAATATCTTCTCCTAATAAAGCGTTTATAAGTGTAGATTTTCCTACTCCAGAATTTCCAGAAAATGCTGTTATGTTATCTTTTAAAAGTTCTTTTATTTTATTTACTCCTATATTATTTTTTGCTTCTGTTTCAATTACTGTATAACCAATATTTTCGTATATGGAGTGGATTTGTTTTAATTCTTCAAGTCCTTTGTTGTCTTTTTGTTTTTTTAATAAATCTATTTTATTAAGACATATTATTGGTTTTATTTTTAAAGTTTCTGCATATACAATTTGCTTGTCTAAAAGTTCTAAATCTGGCTTTGGTAGTCTCATTGATACTACTAATATTATTTGTGATAAATTTGCCATCTTTGGTCTTTTAAGGTAATTTTTCCTTTCGTATATTTCATTTATAACTCCCTTGCAGTTCTGGTCATCTGTAATTTCTATTTCTACCATGTCTCCTGCAACAGGACTTATTTTGTTTTTAAATTTTCCTCTTGCATTGCAATCATATATTTTATTTTCTGATTCTACCTTGTATAGGTCAGATATATTGCTTAATATTATTCCTTTTTGCACATTTTTTCCTCCTAACTATTGCAAATTATATCATGTATAGCTTTTAAAGTAAAGAAAAATTAGTAAGCATAATCGCTTACTAATTTTATTGTATATGAAGACTTATATGTATGAATTTAAGTCTATTTTTTTATTTTTTTAACTATAAATGCAATTCCTATTATAGCAACTAGTCCCATTACAGTATATAGAATTATTGCATCTCCTGTTTGTGGATTTTCTATGTTTTCCTCGTTTTCATTTTTTTCTGTTGTTTCTTCTTCTATAGTTGTATTTGTTTCTTCATTTGCATTTGGTTCTTCTGTTGCAACTTTTTCAAATACTGGAACTAATGTCATGTTTGCAATTAGCCCTTGTGTTTCTGAAACTACTGTATCTGTTCCTTCTATTACGAAATTTTTAAATGTATAACCTTGTTTTGTTTTTATGTCTGATAAATCTAACTCTGATAGAGTTGTTCCTTTTGTTAATTCAAAAGTTTTATCTCCTATTTTTATTGTAACTTTTGCAGAAAAATCTTTTGTTGTTCTAACATCAGCTGGTATTGTTTCTGTTTTTTCTTCTTCTGTACCAGTCATAGTATTATTTGTTACTTTTACTTCATTAGCTTTTTCTCCATTTTGTGTTCTTGTATTTCCAGATAGTACAATATTAAATGCTGCTGGATCTGTTGGTGTTCCTGCACTTACACTTTGAGTACCTATAACTATGTCTCTTAAATTATCTGCAAAATTGTTATTCTCTATTACAATGTTTCCTATTGATTTAACATTATCTGAATTTTTTATTTTTATTTTAATAGCTCCTGCTGTAGATTGTTCTAATGTTTCACCTGCTGCTAATTTTACATTTGAAAAATTATTGTTTGATATTTGAACTTTATCTACCTCTACTCCTGATACTGTATTTCCAAAGTTCAAATCTATTGCAGAACCAGCTCTTTTTGAATCTTCGTTTGTATGGTCTCCTGCATTAATTGTTCCTGATGCATCAAATGTTGAATTTGTAATTGTTAAGTTTTTTATGCTGTCTGAGTATACAGCCTTTCCATAGAATCCACTCATGTCTACACCATTTAGTGTAAGAGATTGTCCTAAATTATTTACTACTATTGCATTTTGTCCACCTTCAAATGTTACATTTTCCACCTCTACTGTATTTCCATTTCCAGAAACATTTAGAAGTGTAATTGGTTTGCCTTCCTCACATTTTACTGTTGCGTTTTTTAAAACTATAGTTGAATTATTTGCAGTTATATTTATTTTTCCGTCAATTGTAGCACCATTTCCATCTATTGTAACACTTTTTGCTATTTCTACATTTTCTTCATATGTAGCACCTTCTTTTAATGAAATGGTTTCTGTTCCATCACCTTGTAATTTTGAAATAGCAGTAGTAATTGGATTTGTGCCATCTGGCTCAACTACTTCGTTACTTGCCTTAACATTAATTGTTAATACGCACATAAATAGTACTGCAAATATTAGCATTATTGCTAATACTTTTTTCATATTCATAATATGACCCCCTATTCTTTTTTCTTTTGAAATATATTCATATTGTATGCTTAAAATTTTGTATTGTCAATATTTTTTAGAAAAATTAAATTTTTGTAGTTACAATTCACAGCCAACTATCTGTTTAGTTAAGCCAGAGTTAATATATTCAAAATTTGCAAACGAATATGTCGGTCAAGCTGATTTTTGAACTAATTCTAAAGAAATTTTTGCAGCACCCTCAATATAATCGAGATTCGTTTGCAAAAATTTCTCAAGAATTAGTATCTTCAAATCACTTTCCATTCCATATTCTCACAAATTTTGAATATATTAACT
>CALXND010000040.1 GCA_944389655.1 uncultured Clostridia bacterium
CTTCTTGCTCTTTTCTACTTGCCTCTTCCGTCATGTTTTTAGCCTGTTCCGCTTTTTCTACTATTCCGTTTTCTCCAAACACCATATTCATTGTTATACTTGCTAATATTATTATGATTATTATGGTTATTACTAATGCTATTAGTGTTATTCCGTTTTTGTTTAAACATTTCTTTCAATCCCTTCTAATTTTATTTTTATTTCGCTTTTACGTTCAGAATACCGAATTAATATATATTAGAAATAACATTTCTAATGTATACTTTGAAACTCCCAAAGGAATCTGTGTTATAATATATTTTTCTGATACTTTATTTTTTTTCTTTTGCTTTACAAATGCATTCATTGGTACAACTCCTACCTTTTATATAATATTTTTGCGTTTTGTTAACCCACTTAATGTGTGTTAATGTTTATTCTTAGATATTTTAACCATATTCACATTTTTTATGTATTATTATTATTAGATTTTTAGATTTTTAGAATTCTCGAACCAATATGATGGATGTATTCTCGATTTATATATTGTTTTATAGTATATAAAATCTTCAAATTCCTATAAAAATTCATGACGTAGTATGTTAATACCTACTAGCTAAATATACATCATCATTTTTGATTTGTCAATATAAATTAATTGGTTTTTCTATGTTTTTGCCTAGTAGGTTTGTGCCCAATTGTGCAATGCCTATCTTTATGGTAAGATTTGAATGAGGTGAAACAGTGTGGAAGAATGGGGACAAGTAAATCTAAAGTTAGATGAATTTTTAAAATCACATAAAATTAGCCGTTCTAGTTTATCAAGAAATGGTCAGATTCACTATAAACAATTAATAAAATACTGTAATAATTATATGAAAAAAGTAGATTTAAATATACTTGCAAGAATTTGTAGGACCATCGCTTGTGAAATAAGTGACATTATAGAATATGATCCTCCCAAAGAATAAAAAAAGCTTTCACTTACTTTTACATAAATTTTAGAGAACATCCTTTTGAGATGTTCTCTTTTAAATATTTTATAATTTAAATAAACCACAGTTTTTTTATTTACATTACTGTGGTTCGTACAAAATAAATATAATATGTAAAACTATGCTCTTGGATGTGTTCTTTTATATATATCCTTTAAGCCACTATCTTGAAATTGCATATATACTTGTGTTGATGAAATATCTGAATGACCTAGCATAGTTTGTATAGCTCTTAAGTCTGCTCCATTTTGTAGTAAGTGTGTGGCGAATGAGTGTCTTAACACATGTGGAGTAATGTCTTTTTCTATATGTGCTTGCTCTTTATAAAATTTTACAATTTTCCAAAAACCTTGTCTTGTTAATCTTTTTCCATTTACATTAACAAAAAGAGCCTTTTCATTTTCATCTTTTATCATAATTGGTCTTGCATCTCTCATATACTCTCTAAGTGATGCAATAGAGATTGATCCCATAGGAATATTTCTTTGCTTATTAGCTGTTTTGCAATTTATAAAACCTTCTTCTAAATTTACATCTTCTATATTTAAAGATATAATTTCTGTCACTCTCATACCTGTAGCATATGCTACTTCTAGCATAGCTTTATCCCTTGTACCTTTTAAGTCTACGTCTTTTGGTTGGCTTAATAATTTTTCTACTTCTTCTGAGGTTAAGACACTTGGTACACGTTTTTCAACCTTAGGTGATTGAATATTTTCTGTTGGGTCCCTTTTAATTTTTTTAACTCTTATTAAATATTGATAAAATGATCTTATAGATGCTAAACTTCTTGAAACAGTAGAAGTTTTTTTCCCTATATCTTGTAAGTGTTTTAAATATGCATTGATCTTTTCAAAATCCATTTTTACATAATTTAATTTATTTTCGCTTAAGTAATTTTCAAATTGATGAATATCTCTGCTATAAGATTGTAGTGTATTATTTGATACTCTTTTTTCGTTTTGTAAAAAATCCAAAAATTGTTTAATTTGTTTTTCCATCTTTGTCATTACCCCTTCTTATTATATTCAATACTTTTTATTTACATAAACACATACATATGTTATATCATAAATAAGAATAAAATGCAAATGATTTTTTAAAATTTTTAAAATATTTTTATACTTAACATAAGTATATTTGATGATACATATACTTCCACTATAGTTGCAATTAATAATAGTACAAAAAATATAACAGAACTTATAGTATGTCTAACTATTTCTAATTTTATATTTTCTCTTCTCCTATCTTTCATAATCGATTTATATAACTTAATACAACTTATCGTCATGCATATTATAACAGGAATAAATATTATATTTTGCAAAAATATTGTAGACACTAGAAATAAAATACCTTTCTGTACACCAAGGGTAGCAACTATTGCAGAAACTGTATATCCTATACAAAATCCTCTATATATTACAATTCCAAATATGATTGGTATTCCAATTACAGTAGACCCTATAAACCACATTGCAATAGTTAACACAAAATTATCGGTTATTGAGCTTTTTAAAAGTTCTAATTTATCTATATGGTAGTTATTTTTTAATGACTCCACAAAGTTATTTATATAGTTTTGTATTTCTACCATCTGCATATTATTAGTATTATTTATGAATATTACTCCTGCTACAATTCCAATTATGAAAATGGTAATTACAATAATATATAATTTAAGGTTTTCTACAATATGATTTATTATAGCATTTTGAATATTTATTCTTTTTCTTTTATGTATTTCTCTCATTTTTTCTCCTAGACAATTTACTTTGACCTTTTTATTTTACATTTTTATAAAATGTTTAATCTTTAAAGGTCAAAATTATTTTTCTTTATACATAATGTCTATTCGATAAAATGAAAATTAGAACAACCTTTAATAATTTTTTGTTTTCTGATGATTATATAACTATATACTTGATGTTAGTTTTCCATAAACTCCGCCCCCACCAGCTTGAATTTGTACATTTCCAGTTCTTGCAGCTATAATATTTTTTGCTATTTTATCTCCAACAACAGCCTCTATGTCATCTTCCGAAAGTTTATGTAGTATATTCATCTCTGTTTTAAAGTTACTTAACAATTTATCAATAGTTTTGGAGCCAAGTCCTGGCATAAATGTAAGTGGGATTTGATAAACATATGGTGGTCTATAACTAGGACTTTTTGTTTTCTCTTTATCTTTTATTATTTCTATTCTATCCAGTACTCCCATTGTAATCTTGCTACTATCACAGTCAGGGCAACGAGTTACTGGTGCCTTACCATCAATTGGTTTTCCACATTTTTCACAAAATGTTCTATGATATTTGCCAAGTTTTGGGTCTAACCCATAATTGGTTAGTATTTTTCTACCCTCTTCATTTTTTAATGCTTTTACAACTTCCTTAAAACTTATTCCTTCAAGTAACATTTTATTGTATTCTCTTGCTATTTTAGGTAACGAATGTGCATCTGAATTGGTTAAAAAAGTTCTTGTTTCTAACTCTGATATTTCATCTGCTAAATATGTATCACTGCTTAATCCTAGTTCTATTGCAAATATTTTATCAAATCTATCTTTAAATATTTTTTCTAATCGATCTGTACAATTTCCATAAAAGCTTTTATGTGGAGTAAAGGCATGTGCAGGAATAAGTATTCCTTCATATTTTTCTACTATATTTACTAAATCATATGCTGATATATCGGCCCTTTGAGAGCTTAGTGTAATATTATGAATATGATTTGCCATTTCCTTTGAAAATGCTTTTATATTATCTAACCCAGGAAAATAACATAAATTATGCGCACTTCCTGTTTTGCCATGGTCATTAACCTCTGATGTTTCTATTTCACTTCCTAGTAGTATGCAAACCTTATCTTTGTATATTATGCCTCCGTCTTCAATTTCATATGCCTCTCCTGTTTTTAAAAAGTTTTCGATATCTTCAATTACATATGGTGATGCACAATCTATAATACCTACCACATTTATTCCTTTTCTATCTGCACATTCTTTTGCAATATTGGCAAAATTAAGTGATTTCGCTGCTGTAATTTTTATTGGCTTACCATTTTCACTTCTTCCTATATGTACATGTAAGTCTGCAAAAATTTCATTCATTATTACCTCATTCCTTTATTTATAAATTTAGGTTTCATAACAACCTATTTACATTAAAAATTATACTAAAACGAAGCAACTGGTGTTGCTCTTTGTTCGTGCCGATTTAAATTTCCGACTGTAAGGAGGAAATACTAAAGGCAATATCTATTATATCTTATTATTAAATAGGAATTTCAAAAAAAATTTCTATTTAATAACAAAAGATTGGAACTATACTTTTTTCCAATTTCCAATCTTTTGTTTATTAAATATTATCCTTTTTATCTTTCCATATCTTCTTTTATTTTTTGAGCTAAAACTTCTGCATTTATAATTTCTTCTTTATCAGTTGTCTTTTCATCTTTTGTTGTTTCAGCTTCAATAATTTCTTCTTCTAAATGATTTGCTAATTTTATTCCCTTTATCTTATCATTAATTGCCAAATCATTAAATTTATAAGACATTTTTGTAATACTTCCAACAATACCACTCATATCTTAATTTCCTCCATATTATTAACAAATTCCTTAAATTCTTCTAAATATCTGTTATCCTTATCCTTTAGATTTCTATATTCTAATAGTACTAATGCTTCGTCCGGCTTAAAAGCTATTCTTTCTGGTCTATCTAATAACATGCCTCCAAACTGATCGGTTAATTCCAAGATGTCACTTTCTTTTTCTCTAGGTTCCAATCCACTATATCTATTAACTCCTTCACAAATTCTGCAAAATCTTTCATCAAATCCTAATTTTGCTAGAAAAGTCGCCCCCTCTTTTGCATATGATTGTATTTTATCTAAATCTTGTGGTAATAAATTTTTTTTACAACTCCAAAGTAGACTAGCAGTAATAACAATATTTTTATCTATTTCAAGGTTTACTCTATCAATAAATAGTTTAGTGAGTAGAGTTTTAAATACAACTGAATTATCATAAAATATTCCAGTTCTTTTTTGCAAGTAATATACAATTTCCATTTTTTTAATCCAATCTTTTTCGGCCAAAATATATTCCGCAAAGTTTTCTACTCCCATTGTTTTTCCCCCTTATTTCAGGTTTTAACTTTTACTTACTTCTATAACCTTATTATAAATTATAAGATTTCTTTTTTCAAGTTAGCAATGCAAATGTAACAATTCTGTAATAGTTTTGTAATAATTCTGTAATATTTTTTCTATACAATAAAAACATACTTTTAGGCTACCAAATTATTGGTAGCCTTTGGCTTTACGCAATTACATTTAGTAAAAATTCCTTATCGCGTAACATTACAAAATTTAGCATACTCCACTTTGTTATCTTCTGGTCTACATTTTTAGAATTTAGTAGTTCCTTCAAATCTTCTATATATGCCTCACATTGTTTTTTTCTTAGAATGTCGGTCGCTTTTAAGTAAAGAGGAAGTTTATACTCAGTATAACTATTACAAGCAATTAAAATCATAGCAATTGTTTTACAATCTGTTGAACCAAAATATGGTATCTTTCCTTTAAGCAGATGAGCGTCCTTTAAATCTTTAATTTCATTATATAAATAATTAAATCCTAAAGAAAATTCAAAAATCGCATCATTCTGTCCACAAGCTTGTATTGCTTCATTTCTATAGCCGTTGATCGTTTTCTCTAAGTATTCCTGTATTTGTGGAGTTAATTCCACAAGTTTTCTTGCCTCTTCTTTTATTCTTGTCCATTTCCGTTCATTCATAGTTTTGCCCTCCTAAAATTGTTTTTAACAGTCATTATATTATATAACCTTTTTTCTGTTTTGTCAAAAACCTGCAATTGGTATAGACTCTTTTGTAGTGCAATTGGGGACTGTCCCCAATTGCACTAATCGTATATTTTCAAATACATTTGGTAATCTCGCAAAATTTTTCTTACATAATTGCTAGTTTCTTTGTATGGAATATTTTCTATGTCTGTGCCGTCCGATTTTATTATACCGCTCTTGTATCCACTGCTGTACATTTCCAAGTCCTGCATTGTATGCTGTTACTGCTAATATTATATTATCATTAAATAGACCTAGCAAATATGATAAATAAGATGTTCCTAGTTTTATATTTGTTTCTGGATCGTATAAATCGTAACTTTCTACTGTTTCATTCCCTATTGCATTTGCTCTTTCTACAGCTGTTTCTTCCATTAATTGCATTAATCCCTTTGCCTCTACACTTGAAGTAACATTAGGATTAAAATTACTTTCGGCTTTTATTACTGCATATACTAAATATTTATCTAGTCCATTTTCTGCAGAATATTCTTCTACATATTCTGAGTATTTCATAGGATACACTTTTTTTAAAAAAATATCTTGTACTCGTAAAATTTTAAATAACACAAATCCTAAACTAAGTAGTATTATTAGGACTACTAAAACTATAATGGTTTTCTTCACTCTAACCCTCCAATTCTGTATGTGTTTATGGCTGTTACTCCTTGAATTTATATTACACTGTAAATTGTAATATAATTATTTTTGATTAATCAAATTATAAATTTTTGGCTATAAAATAAGTAAATCTCAAAAGCTAATTTGGACTATATTATTTTATTTAGCTTCGTACCAATTTTCCGCTTCTGATGTTTCTACCTCTAGTGGAACTCGTAATTTTATTACATTTTCCATCTCATCTTTTAAAATTTCTTTTACGGTATCTGCAATTTCTTTTTTGCATTCTATTATAAGCTCATCATGTACTTGAAGTACAATTTTTGCATCTAATTTTTCCGCTTCTAGCCTATTGTATACATTTATCATTGCAAGTTTCATTATGTCTGCTGCTGTTCCTTGTATTGGAGTATTCATTGCGGCTCTTGCACCAAATTGCCTAACCATATAATTATTTGAATTTAGTTCAGGTATATATCTTCTTCTATGGAATAAGGTTTCTACATATCCACTTTCTTTGGCTTCTTCTACTATAGTGTCCATAAACTTTTTTATTCCACTATATTTTTCTAGATATTGTTCTATATACCTTTTGGCTTGTTTTCTACTTATTCCTAGTTGCTCTGCTAAACCAAAGTCACTAATTCCATATACAATTCCAAAATTTACTGCCTTTGCAGATGTTCTTTGTTCTTTTGTTACTTTATCTATTGGAACTTCAAATACTTTTGAAGCAGCTTGTTTGTGAATATCCTCACCATGTTTAAATGCCATTACCATATTTCTATCTTTTGATATATGAGCTAAAACTCTAAGTTCTATTTGAGAATAATCTGCATCTACAAATATATTTCCTTCTTCTGGCTTAAATACTTTTCTAAGTTTTTTGCCTAGTTCATATCTTGTTGGTATATTTTGCAAGTTTGGCTCTGTGCTACTTATTCTTCCAGTGGCTGTTATTGTTTGATGAAAGTATGAATGTATTCTTTTTGTTTTTTCGTTTATATATGTTATAAGGCCTTCCACATAAGTTGAATTTAGTTTCATTAAACTTCTATAGTCCAGTATCTTTTCTATTACTGGATGTTCTGGTTTTAACTTTTCTAAAATATCTACATCTGTAGAATATCCTTTTTTGTTCTTTTTATATACTGGTAATTTTAGTTTTTCAAATAAGATAACACCTAATTGTTGTGTAGAGTTAATATTAAATTCTTCTCCACATAGCTCATATATTTCTTTTCTTATTACCTCTATTTGTGATTTTAATTCATCACCAAATGCCCTAAGTTCTTCTTTGTCTACATACATACCATTGTACTGCATTTCTCCTAATATCTTTACTAATGGCATTTCTATATTATTAAATAATTCTGTAGAATTTATTTTTTCTAATTCTTCTAGTGTTTTTTCTGATATTTTGCTTATTAAGTATGTTTTTAGTCCATAAATATATTTGTTACTCTCGTTTTCCTCTTGAAATAGGTTTAATTGCTTGTTTTTATCTTCTTCTTGATATTTACTTAGGTATTCGTCTGTGTCTATTTCTAAGTATTGTTTTGCTAGATTTTCTATTGTAAAGTTGCTACCTGTTGGATTTAGGTCATATGCTGCTATTTTTACATCATAATAAATATTATTCATATTTATTCCTAGTTCTTTAAGCATAACATAGTCTTCGCTTAAGTCATAACCGTATTTTTTTATATTATCGTTTTCAAAAATCTCTTTAAAGCTTTTTATAAACTTTTCATTATTGAGTTTTATATAATATGATTTATTTTCTTCTTTTATATATATGCATATACCTCTTATTTCTCTTTTTATAATTCTTTCTGTACTTATTGGTTCTTTTTTTAGTAGGTATACTATTTCGTCTCTTATTTTGCTTAAATCTAGTTTGTCAATATCTATTTCTTCTATTTGTAATAGTTCTGATATATCTTTTTCTTTTTGCTCTATTTTTAAATTGAATCTATCTATAAATCTATGAAAGTTTAGTTCTTTAAATTTTAAAAATAGATTTTCGTTGTCCCATTCTTTTATTTTTAAATCTTCTATTTTTTCGTCTAATGGTACTTCTACATTTATTGTACCAAGTGTTCTAGAAAGTATCGCCATATCTTTATTTGCTATTAGTTTTTCTTTAAGTTTTGGTTTTAGTGTATCTTTATTTGATTCTATTGCTTCATAGAGTTTGTCTATTGACTCATATTCTTTTATAAGGGTTAATGCTGTTTTTTCTCCTACTCCTGGTACTCCTGGAATGTTATCAGATGTGTCTCCCATAAGACCTTTTAGTTCTATTAGTTGCTTTGGGGTTATTCCATATTTTTCTATTATTTCCTTTTCTCCAAATGTATCCACCTCTGTTTTTCCCACTTTTGTATGTGGAATTCTTACAGATATTTTTTTACTTGTTAATTGAAATGTGTCTCTATCTCCTGATACTATTGTTACTTCTAGCCCTTCTTGTTCTCCTTTTTTTGCTAAAGTTCCAAGTACATCGTCTGCCTCGTACCCTTCTTTTTCAATTATTGTAATATGCATAAATTCTAATATTTCTTTTAGGATTGGCATTTGCTCTCTTAATTCATTTGGCATTCCTTTTCTTGTTGCTTTATATGCATCATACATTTTATGCCTTGCAGTTGGAGCTTTCACATCAAATGCTACTGCAATATATTCTGGCTTTATATCGTCCATGACTTTAAATAATATTGCTAAAAAACCATATACTGCATTTGTATATTTCCCATCTGGTGTTGTAAGCATTTTGGTTCCCATTATTCCGTAAAATGCTCTATTTAAAATACTATTTCCATCAATTAAAATTAATTTTGACATTGCTTAATTTAAGAGGATTTATATATTATTCCTCTTCTCCTTTCTTTATAGTTTCTTTTGGGGTGTTTTTTTCTGTATTAAATAAATTTACTAAAAATACACCAAATCCTATATAAAATACCATAAGTGCTCTATAGGTAAAAAACGAATGATAAGTACTATGATTATTCATTAGCAAGTACCATGCAAATGGCATTAATGATACTATTAAATATGGTAATGATTTTTTTATATCTATGTATATTTTTTTATAATTTTTAACCAATAGAACTAATAATAAAACTATTATAAAAGTTGTATATATTCCTATTCTTATTTCTGCCCTTATTAAATTATTGCATATTCCATTATACCATGTAACATGTCCTTCTGCTGCTTGAGAACGATAGAAAAATTGTTGTAATGCTTTTAATATTAATCCTCTATTATAAAATAAATCTACTAAAACCCATTTGCTAAAATATGTTAATATATAGCCTATTCCCCATAATATAACACTTTTTATTATTATTTTTATATTATCTTTTAATCCTTGTTTTGGTCTTAATAATAAATATGTTATTATTGGTAATCCTAGTGTTATTATTGGAGTAGATAATAAATCAAAAAAGCTTGTAAAGATTCCTATTATAAAAAAGTATAAACCTATGTCTTTAATTTTTTCACACCTTTTACATATTAAGATAGATGCAACTATTGATATAATATATACTGTTACTCCTTGAAATGTAAGTCCCATTAGAAAAAAGTCTGCACATATCATTCCAATTAAAACTATAAATAATATTTTTGATGATATTTTTTTACTTAATATCACAATAAAGTAAATTCCTAAAAATACTAAGATTGTTTCTATAATTAATTTAATATCATTTATATTAAAAAAGATTAACATAGGTCTAAGCCATATTAAGTAGCCGTGCCAATATCGTGCATACTCAAATGTTTCTAAAGTATCTTTATTAGCTACTGTTTCAAATAACTCTACTGCTACATTATTAAATGTATTCTTGCTAGTTTTTAACTCTCCATTTACGTCTGTGTAATATGTTTGTTCTATTTCTGGTAAATTGTTTTTTCTATCTAATAATATGGATTCAAAGGGTTTTTCTGGATTTATAGAATATGCTGTATTTATCATTATTGTATCTGTATAATTATCTAAATTCATGCCTATAACTATATTCTTAGGAGACCCTTCATTATTTAAAGTCTTTGCACTCTCTAAGGTTTTATTTTCTATCCAATCTCTTGGGAATAGTGCTGATACCACTAATGCTACTAAAAATACTATAATTAATATTACAAATACTATTATATATTTTAATATGCTTTTCATTTAATTTTTCCCTTTCCTTTTGATTTTCTTTGTAAACTGTAGCCTTTCTCATATAACCAATGTATAAAAAGTGAGCCAAAAACTCCTGCCATAATATATATTATCTGTATTACTATTTGCATATTAGGAATGTTATAAACATATATCCAGCCAGTTTTAAATAGTTCTACATTAAAATACGGTACTCCTAATGTATATAACAAAAGTCCTATTATAAATGAAATAAATATGTGATGAGTCATAATTGAAAATGTATTATTACTAATATAATTTACTACATTGTTTTTTCCTAGTTTTTTGCTTAGTATTCTTGCAATTCGTGTATATACCAATATGCCGATAAAAGATGTTACAGTTGGAAGCAAGAATTCTATTCCTTTAAATCCGGAAAACTCATGCATATCATAGTTTAAATCTCCAAATATTTTGTACATTATAAAGTTAAATCCCATTAGTATTATAAGGTATGGTACTGTAGGAATTTTGTCATCGTATTTTTGAAGTCTTTCTTTATAAATGTGCCCAAATTCTAAGAATGGTATAAAAAACATTACTCTTAAAATTATTAAAAAATATTCATTTTGAACTATAATTCCCTGTAAAAAAGTTGATGTGATTTGGAGTACTATAAATATTATAAAAACAATAATTTCTCTTTTTGCGTCACTTTTTATTATTTTTCTAGATAGTATATGTATTAAAAAAAATACTAAATATGTTAAAAATAATGTTGGTACAAACCATGCTGGAAAATTAAATACAAATTGATTATTATTTATAAATGGTTCTACAAAAAGTGTAAATAAGTTTATCCCTTGTCCAAAATATATTACTCCTTTTTCTTTTAATATAGTAACTATTATCCCATATATTAAATTTATTATTAGAAATGGTATCATTAATTTTTTAAATTTGTACCAAATATGTTTTAATGGCTTTTCTTCGTTTTTTTCTTTGTAAAAATATCCTGATACAAATACGAATATTGCTATATATGGGAGGAATTCTAAATACTTATATATGTCTCTTGCTAAATGGCATATTACTACTATTAATATTCCTATAACTGATAATATCATAAATTGTTCATTTGTTTTTTTCTGCATTTTGTTTCTCCTATTTATATAATGTTTTTGTCTTTCTCAATCTGCTTTCTATATCTGTCCTCTTCCGAAAAAATGCAGCCACAATATTTTTGCATATACAAACCTAGTTCTCGTGCTTTTGCTTGTCCTTCCCTAAATCCAACTCTGAAATCTCTATATACAAATGTTAATCCGTACTTTTCTGCAATTTCCTCACAAACTTTTTTTAATTCTTCATGTTTTTGGTATGGGCTAACTAAAAGCGTAGTTGTAATAGCATCATATCCATTTTCTTTTGCGTATTTGGCTGTTTGTTCCATACGTACTCTATAGCAATATTTTACACATCTATTTTGCAAGTCACAAACTACATTTTTACAAAATTCGTCTAATCCATAATTTTCTTCAAATATTGCTTCTACATTAATGTTTGCTGTGTATTCTTTTAAGCAATCACGTCTTTGCTTATATTCCATGTATGGGTGTATATTTGGATTATACCAATATACTGTTGGTTCAATCCCTTCCTTTCTTAAGCTATCTATGCAGTACACACTACATGGAGCACAGCACGTATGCATTAATAATTTCATTTTGTTCCTCCAATCAT
>CALXND010000041.1 GCA_944389655.1 uncultured Clostridia bacterium
AATCACAGGTAATTGCCAATTTTTATATTTTATTTTTGTTGGTGGAAGTTATAAATGACCACAGGTGTGGATTTAAATTTACAATTTCCAGCAGGATGGGAAAATGCAAGAAAAATTAAATATGCTCAAGGATACACAATGCCAGCTCCTAGAGATTTTGTAGGGTATGGGCCTTTAACAGAGCCGGAAGCGCTAGCAATATATAATTTTACCCTAATTCATAACTTTAGACTAATACTTGCGTATCATACACAGGGAGAGGTAATATATTGGAAATATGCGGATTATTTACCAGAAGATTCGCGAGAAATAGGGGAAAGGTTTGCACAAACGAGTGGTTATACATTAGATTTAACTCCACCAAACTCAGCATTTGCAGGATATAAAGACTGGTTCATACAAGAATATAATAGACCAGGCTACACAATAGAAACAGGACTTGGAGAAAATCCGTTACCAATTTGGCAATTTAGTAAAATATATAATGATAACATAGGAATATTAGTGCTAGGAGCAATTCTATAAAAAAGTGTAGTTTATTATTATAGTATCTTATATTATGAATATTGCACATGTAAAAATTGATGAGTGAACGATAATTGGGGGATTAAAATATAATAGCTAAAACTAATAATTATTACTAGTCTTAGCTATATTAAATAATAATTTAAATTAACAAAATATTTTTTCTGTTTATATTTAAGTAAACCATTGTTCAGATATACTAATATTAAACATATTAATTCCTTATAAGAAATAACAAGGAAAGTATTGCGATAACTACAATACTTTCAAAACATATTTCTAAATATATACATTAAAGAACTTTAAAACTAAAGCGATTACGTAATATATTGCCATAGTAATCAAAAAAGTTTTAGCAACTTTATTGTCATCCTCCTCATTGTATAAAGCTTTTATTGCAAAGTATACTAAAATGGTAGAAATGACAGAACATAAGCCGCTAAATGAAGAAGTAATGTTACTTACGCTAGTATTAATAAAACTTAAAATTCCAACAATACTTGCTAATATCATTGGTATTTTAGCAAGTATAACTGATGTTAAAACAGTTAAATAATTCTTCTTCTTATCCTTAGCAATTAAATAAATTATAACAGCAAGTAATGCAACAGAAATTGTTGGAATCAAGATAGCACCAATTATACTAAACAATGATTCAAAAGAGTCACGAATAAATGATACAAATGGATAGTATGGGCTATAGTGATAGTTGTCAACTATACCAATAATACTTTGAATAATTTTTGCAATTACCCAAATTACAAAAACTATAATAGCAATTTTTAAAAAATCTTTTGGCTTAGATACAATTTTTTTAAATTCTGAAAAAGGAGATTTAAAAAAATTGCTAAAAAAATTTTTGGCCTCACTTGCTTCTTTTTTCAAATTGATATTAGAACTAGTGTTTTGTTTTGGTTCTGAATTAACTTGAGTTTCATTATTAGTAGTTGTACTTCCTACATTAGATTCATTAGTATTTTCATTGATAGAATTTTGTGATTGTATATCTTCTTCTTTTGATGTTACATTATTTGTTTCGTTTTTATTTTCATCCATAAAAACACATCCTTTCTTTTATTCTTTATATATTAAACTACAAAAATTGTAATTTGTAAATATTTTATATTAATATATATTAAATTATTGGTAATAATATGTTACAGGATAATGGTATTTAAAATAATAGTAACATAAAAGCCATTTAACCATTAGCATGTAATTATAATATTGATAAAATTGATTTTAAAACTTGAAAAAATTTAAATAAATATATATAATGGTAAAAAATGGTTTATAGGTAATTCCTTAAAACCTAAATAATTATGCAAGGAGCGATAATATGTCAGAAAGAGCAGAGGAATTAAAAAAGAGACTTTTTAATAAAAGAGAGAATGGTTGGAAAAACACAAAGGAAAAGGAAAAAATATTTGAATATTCAAAAGAATATATCAAATTTATGAACGAATCAAAAACAGAAAGAGAAATAATAAAAAGTAGCAAAAAAATAGCAGAAAGTAAAGGGTTTAAATCAATTGAAGCATATAATGAGTTAAAACCAGGAGATAAAGTATATTATATAAATAGAAATAAGAGCATGTATCTAGCAATAATAGGAAAAGAAGATATAGCAAATGGTTTAAACATTATTGGAGCACATGGTGATTCCCCAAGACTTGATTTAAAACCAAATCCATTATATGAAGATGGAGAGTTTGCATATTTTAAAACACACTATTACGGTGGAATTAAAAAATATCAGTGGACAACAATTCCACTTAGCATTCATGGAGTAATTGTTAAAACAAATGGGGAGAAAATAGAATTAAATATAGGAGAAGATGATAATGATCCAATCTTTACAATAACAGATTTACTACCTCATTTAGCACAGGATCAAATGGGCAAGAAATTAAAAGACGCAATTGATGGGGAAGACTTAAATTTACTTATCGGAAGCATTCCATATGATGAAGAGTGCCAAGAAGCTGTAAAATTAAATATTCTAAATATTCTAAACGAGAAATATGGAATAACAGAAGTAGACTTATTAAGTTCAGAAATAGAACTAGTACCAGCAATGAAATGCAGAAGTATGGGATTTGATGAAAGCATGGTCGCAGGGTACGGACAAGATGATAAAGTATGTGTATATACGGAGCTAACAGCACTAACGGACTTACAAGATATACCTAATAAAACTGCAATTTGCATTATATCAGATAAAGAAGAAATTGGAAGTATGGGAAATACAGGAATGGAATCTAGAGTATTTGATACATTCATATCAGAAGTACTTAATAAATTAGGAGTAAATAAACCAAATCTTTTAGAAAAAGTATTTTGTAATTCAAAAATGCTTTCAGCAGATGTCGATGCAGGATTAGACCCAATATATGCAAGTGTATCAGAAAAAAATAATGTAGCACATCTAGGAAGAGGAATTGGATTAAATAAATATACTGGTTCTAGAGGTAAATCTGGAGCATCTGATGCAAATGCTGAATTTGTAGCAGAAGTTAGAAAAATTTTTGAAGAAAATGATATAAGATACCAAATATCTGAACTAGGAAGGGTTGATGTTGGAGGTGGAGGCACAATTGCATATATTTTAGCAAACAAAGGAATAGATGTAATAGATTGTGGGGTTCCAGTACTTTCAATGCATTCACCATATGAGGTAACAAGTAAGTTTGATATTTACGAAGCATATAAAGGATATAAAGCATTTTTAGGAAATTAAAAAAATAAAAAAACTATTGCAAAAGATATATTTTATGATAGAATATTGCTGAAATAATCAAAAGAGGCAAAACCTTCGCACTTATGATTATTAAAAATTAAAAAGTGAAGGGAGGTGAAATAATGAACAAAACAGCAAAAATAATATTATTTATAGCTATAATTGCAATTAGCTTAATATTAATTCCATCTATCAGTAAGGCAACTGATGCTACAGCTGCTAATGCTGAAGAGCTAATAAATGCTATAAATAGTGCACAAACAGGAGATACTATTACTCTTACAGACAATATAACTTTAGAAACAACTATTTCAATATCTGGAAAAGATATTACTATTAATGGTGATAGTTATAAAATAACTGGAACAGGAGATAAGCAAATAGACCCAGGATCTGGAGATAAATCTTTATTTACAGTTTTAGCAAATGCTAAAGTTAATTTTACTAATATAACATTAGCTAATAGCCCAAAATATGGTGTGCAATCATATGATGGAGGATATGTTATATTAAATAATGTTAAAATAGAGAATTGTAGTTATGGTGGAGTACTTGTAAATGCTGGAACTGTTGAAATAATAGACTTATCATTAGAAGCAAATGGTAAAAACAATGATAATGGTATTGAAATTTCAAAAGGAAAATCAGTAACATCTGCAAATGTACCAAGCATATTAATGAATGGAACAATTTCAGCTACAAACCAAGAAAACGTTATATATTTAGCATCTGATGAAAACGATAATACTACAGAGATTGTTATAGAGAATACTGACAATACAACAAATAAATTATTACTAGATGGAAACAAAATAGTTGTTACAGATAGTGATAATAATGTTATATATGAAAGTAATGAAAAAGACGGTGTAGCTATGGAAGGAGACAAACTTCCAACTACATATACAGTAACACTAAATATTGAAGGATTAAAAGAAACTGTAGAATTTACAGTTAAAGAAGGAACTGTTTTAACATCTGACGATGTAGAAGCAAAAATAGACTTCAATAAATTAGGATTAGCTGATAGAACTATAACAGGATATTATACAGATAAAGAATATACAGCAGAATTTGATTTTGACAAAGCTATTAATGCAGATACAGAAATTTTTGTAAAACTTTCTGAGGAAGCAGAGGAGCCAACAGAAGAACCAACAAACGAAGTAGAAAATACTGTTGTATCAGGGGATACGGAAGAGATTGAAAACCCAAAAACAGGAGATAATTTATTTGTATATGTAGCAACAGCTTTAGTTGCAGTAGTAGCATTAGGAGCTATTATAAAAATAAGAAATAACAAATAATGGAAACCTTATATAATAAGAAAAGTGTGCGTTAGCGAAAGCAAAGCTTTCGACGCACACTTTTGCATTTCGCTTCGCGAATATGCACAGACCAAGGTGACTTAACCTTGTTGTATACGGAAAAATCGATAAAAATACTGAAATATCAAGGGAAAGGTCGATTTTTCTTATACAATAAAAAAGGGATTTTAAAATGAACTTAGATATAGTTTGTTTTAAATCCCTTTTTAATATGGAAAATATTTAATAGCTTTAAATTAGATGTTATCACTAAAGTTAAACTCAATAATCATTTTAAGTTTCTATATATTATCATAAATTAATAATATTTTCTACTTAATAATAAAAATAAATTTAAATCAAAAAAATTCCAACTCTTAAGAGATGGAATTATAATAAGAACTTTATAAGGCTCAACAAAATCATGATTGGTGGGCCAGGAGGGGTTCGAACCCCCGACCCCACGCTTAGAAGGCGTGTGCTCTATCCAACTGAGCTACTGACCCATTTGTTCATGCAATAAATATAATATCATTTTTTTATATAAAAGTCAACTAAAATCAAAAAAATTTTTAAGAATTAGTATTTTCAAATCACGTTCCATTTCATATTCTTATAAATTTTAAATATATTAATTCTGACTTAGGCTAAAAGAAATGGTTGTGAGTAGTAAATATATCATACTTTTACAAATAAAAAATAATTCAAGTCACTATCCTGTAACTATAAAATGTTAATAATTAAATAATATATTGAAAGAAAAATAGACTTATAGTATAATTTTAAAAAGGAAAACATAGAGTTAAAGTAAGATGTCCAAGCCGGAATATAAATACACTTATAAGCAAAATGAAATAATAAGAAATACAACCGAAAAATGAATAAAATAATAGGTAAATAGTTAACAATAGTAATATATATAATAAGAAGATTTACAAGAAAAAGTAGAAAGGAAAAAAATAAATATGGAAAAAGAAAAAAAATTAACTATTCATCACCTGTTTTGGTACTTTATAATATTTAGCATTTTAGGATTAATATTAGAGACACTATATTGTTATATAGGAACAGGAGTATTTGAAAGTAGAAAAGGATTAATATGGGGACCATTTTGCCCTGTGTATGGAGTATGTGGAGCAGGGCTAATATATATATTAGAAAAACTGAATTGTAAAACAGTACCTAAGCTATTTATCGCAGGAATTGTATTAGGATCAATTGGAGAATACTTCCTAAGCTATATACTCGAAGCTATTTACGGAATAAAATTCTGGAACTATGAATATTTACAATATAACTTAAATGGACGAATAAGCTTATTATTCTCATTTTATTGGGGGGTATTATCAGTAGTTCTAATAAAATTTGTAAAACCATTAATAGATAAAGGGTTAAACAAACTAGGTACAAAACCAAGAAATGTAATAGATATTTTAATATTTATATTTTTAGTTATAGATTGTATATTTACAGTATGGGGAATACAAACATATCAAAATAGAGTCTTAAAAAATATACAAACAAAAGAAAACTCAAATAATATATTTATAGAATTAAAAAACAAAATAGAAAATGACTATTTTACAAATGAAAGAATGTCTAAAATATTTCCAAACTTAAGAATAAGAGATGAAAATGGTAATGAAGTGTGGATAAAGACACTAATAAATGATTAAAAACTGCCTTAAAAATAGGTCATATAATAAATAAAGTACTATATTAAAAATGAATTATAGTACTTGTTTTTTTATTGTATAGGGAAAATCGAAGATTCTTCTATATACAACAAGGTTAGGCTACCTTGGGCCGTCCGAGCAAAGCGAGGACATGTATTTCGCCGTTACTCCAGAGACTAGCCCTGCGAAATGCCTTTCTTATGTAATAGAAAATTTCTGTAAAAATCCTATTACATAAAAAGGCTATAATCGCTCTTTGTCCTGTAATAGGAATATATACTTGTTTTAGCGTTTTTTATGTGCAATAAGGATATATATTAATCATAATAAACTATTTAAATACAAAACCTGCTATTCCAAAAATTAAAAATAAAATTCCAGAAAATTTTTGCATTTTTTCTTCCGAAATATATTTATTCAAAAACTTTCCAAAAACAATTGCGATAGAATCGCTAGCGACCATACCAAGAATAGCTCCTAAAATCAATAAAAATTTAAAGTTAGGATACTGTATTCCAAAGCCAATAGATGCTAAAAATGTTTTATCTCCAAATTCTCCTACCAGAATAGAAATTGCAATAATCAAACTATAATTTAACTTCAAATTAAAAATTTTTTTCATAATACCAACTTTTTTATCATCAGAACCAATATTTTGTTTTTTAGGTAATAAAGAAAGTATACCTACAATAATAAAAGATGAATATGTTATAAATTCAATAATTTGATGCAAAGACTCATTTTCAAGAACACCAAGACTACTGCCAAAAAGAATTGCTATTCCATGGCTAAAAAACGAACCTAAAGCAATTCCAAAAAGAATACTCCTGGTCTTAACAGTACCAGAGAATGACAAAACAAGAAGCTGAGTTTTATCGCCAAGCTCTGCTATAAATACCATAATAAAGGCAATAAAAAAGGGGTAAAGTAATTCCATATTTTTCCTCCAAAAGATTTATTACATATATATTCGTAATATGCTTGTATATATTCGCATGCGCAAATGTGAATTTTATGTGAAATATATTGCATAAATTATTTTTTGATGTTAATATGTAAGCGTAAAAAACATACGGAAATAAGAGATTGGAGGAAAAAAAGGTGATAGAGGTAAAAAATGTCACAAAAAAGTATGGATCTACCATTGCTGTCGATAACATAAGTTTTGATGTAAAAGACGGCGAAGTGGTAGGATTTTTAGGCCCTAATGGTGCTGGGAAAAGCACTACAATGAATATGATAACAGGCTTTATAGAGCCTACACAGGGGCAAATTATTGTAAATGGCAACGATATATCTAAAAAACCACGTAAGGCCAAAAAAGATATCGGATATATGCCAGAGAATGTTCCATTATATTATGAACTTACACCAAAAGAATTTGTAACATATATGGCCGAATTAAAATTAGTAAAAAAAGCAGAAAGAAAAGAAGAAGTTCAAAAGGTAATAAACGAAATGGGACTAGCAGAGGTTCAAAACAAATTAATTAGAAATCTATCTAGAGGATTTAAGCAAAGAGTTAGTATGGCGGGTGCCTTGGTAGGCAATCCTGATGTAATTATTTTAGATGAGCCAACTGTGGGATTAGATCCAAAGCAAATAACCGAGATAAGAAATTTAATTAAAGAATTAGGAAAAAAACATACAGTAATACTTAGTACACATATTTTATCAGAAGCAAGTCAGATATGTGAAAAGGTTGTAATAATTAATAAAGGAAAAATAATTGCAGTAGATACACCAGAAAATCTTGAAAAAGCTACAAAAGAAAAGAACAGTATTTCATTAATTGTAGAAGATCCAAAATGTAATATGGAAAAATTAAAAGAAAAAATTACGCAAATAGATAGCGTAGATTTTGTAAGAGACTGTGAAGATGGTACAAAACAATATATAGTAACAACTTCAGCAGATATAGATTTAAGAAAAAAATTATTTGAAATACTTCCTAAAGAAGAAATAGTTATTTTTGAGCTTAAGAAAACAGAAAATACCTTAGAAGATGCATTTATAAAATTAATTGATGCAAATAAACAAGAGATAGAAGAACCAAAAGATAAAACTAATAAAATAGAGCAAGGTAATGAAGAAAAAGGTACTAACCCAAATAATGGAGAAGGCTCTACAAATAATGAAAAAGAGAATTTAGTAAATGCAACTAAAGAAAATAGTAGCCTAAAAGATGAAACAGAAGAAGAGAGTAAAGAGAATAACAATGAAAGTGAAAATATAGAAGATGAAATAAAAGAGAATGACAATGGTAAAGAAAGCATAGAAGATGAGGCTAAAAAGAATGACAATAAAAAACCAGATGCAAAGGAGGAGAAAAAATAATGTGGGCAGTATTTAAAAAAGAATTAAAAACTTATTTTCTATCTCCAATAGGTTATATAGGGGTAGGAATATTTATGATAATGTACAGTATATTTTTCTATCTAACAACAATTGCATATGGCTCATTATTCATGGGAGAGATATATTATGCAACGGCAAGATATGGACTATTAATAATGATTCCACTCCTTACAATGAGATTATTTTCAGAAGAAAGAAAAACAGGTACAGAACAATTACTACTTACATCACCAAGAAGTGTAACATCAATAGTACTAGGTAAATTCTTTGCAGCACTTGCAGTAATTCTTATAACACTTGTACTATCAATAATATTTCCAATAATAATTAGCTTTTTTGGAAAAATAAATATACCAACCCTAATTGTAACAATGCTAGGATTTATATTAGTAGCAATGGCAGCAATATCAATAGGAATGCTAGCCTCTAGCATTACAGAAAATCAAATAATAGCAGCAATAATTACTATAGTAGTACTAGTTGCACCATGGTTCTTAGTAGATATAAGCACAATATTTTCTAGCATAGATTTAATGGATAAATTTATGAAATTTCCATCAGGACTTATATCTGTATCAGATACAATATGTTTAATTTCTATTACAATAATGTGTATACTTATTACTATTGTATTAATGAAAAGAAAGAAAGCAGTAAAATAGGAGGTGGAATAAGTGAAAAAAGAAAACAGTTCAAAAGAATTAGTGGTAAAAAAGGAAAAGCCATTTAAAGAAGGAAGAAAAAAATGGTTAAGACAAACATCACTAACAGTATTATTAATAATAATTATAGTAGCTGCTTGCATTGGAGTAAACACACTGGTAGAAGAGTTAAACTTAGCAGACTTTGATTTTACAGAAGATAAAGTATATAGCTTATCAGATATGTCAAAAGATATTTTAAAAGGTATTGATAAAGAAGTATATATTATTTTAATAAATATGACAGAATCAGAAGAAGACTTTGCAAATAAATATAATAGTGAAAACCATAATATAAAAGTTGAAGTGGTTTCAGACTTAACATCTAGAACGGATTTAACAGATAAATATAGCTTAACATCAGACAGCTCAGTAATTATAGTAAAGAGTGGAGAAAAAGACAAAGTGCTATCAAGCTCAGACTTGTACACAATGGATTACACAACATATCAAACTAAAAATACATCAGAAGAAGCTATAACTAATGCTATTATAGATGTTACTACTGATGAAAAGCCAGTAATATATAATTTAACAGGGCATAACAAATACTCATCAGACTATTTATACTATTTTAGTCAAGACTTACAAGACGAAGCTTACGAACTTAAGGAGCTAGATTTATTAACAACAGGAAAAGTCCCAGAAGATTGTTCATTGTTAATGGTAACAACACTTGCAGAAGATATAACAGAGGCGGAGAGAGACTCTATCTTAGAATACATAAAAAATGGTGGAAAAATAATATTATTTTCAGATCCAAATGCTACTGGCAAGAAAATGCCTAATTTCCAAAAAGTATTAGATGAATATGGAGTAAGTATTTCAGAAGGAGCAATAGTAGAAACAGACTCAGACAAAATGTTATATAATTCACCAGCTGCAATACTTGTTACCGTTAGCCCATCAACAAGTGTTACATCGGCAGCAAACATGAATATGAATGCATGTTTTATGACATCTGGAAAGATAGAAATAGCAGATTCAGATAAATTAGAAGAGCTTGGAGTAGAAACAGAAATTTTAGCAACATCAGGACCAAACTCATTCTATAGAACAGATTATTCTATAGAATCTACTTCAAAAACAGATAAAGACGAAGATGCAGGAAATGCAACAGTAGGTGCATTGTTAAAGAAAAAAATAAATGATGATGTTACATCAGAAATGATTATATATTCAAACAATGTATTTATAACTAACCTTCAAATAGCTATAAGCTCTCAATATTACTCATATGCATTAGACTTCTATAATAACGAAGATTTAGCTATAAATTCAGTAGCATACTTAACAGGAAGAGACAATATGATTACAATTAGAAAAGATGTAGAACAAACTACATACACAGTAACACAGAGTCAAAACGTTATTATACTAACAATTATATTTGCAATACCAATAATGATAATAATAATTGGTATAATAGTATGGATATATAGAAGAAGAAAGAAGTAATACAGATAAAAACCTTCTCATAAATATTATGAGGGGGTTTTTACATTGATAAAATCTATATTTATAATAATTGGAACAGTAATAGGAGCAGGATTTGCATCTGGACAAGAAATATATATTTTCTTCAATAAATATAATGAAAATGGGCTGGCAGGATTATTTATTTCTAATATAATTGCAGGAATAGTAATATATGCAGTGCTTAAAAAATGTAATAAATCAAATATATGTACATATAGAGACTTATTAAAAAGTACTAAAACTTCAGAAATAATTACAAACACTTTAAATATAATAATAAATGTATTTTTGTTAATATCATTTTATATAATGGTGGCAGGTTTTACATCATATTTTTATCAAGAATTTAAAGTATCAAAAACTATTACAAGTATAATAATACTAATAATTTGCTACATAATGTTTAGTAAAAAAATAGATGGTATTGCAAAAGTAAATAATATAATAATTCCGGTTTTGATTTTGGCAATTACAATAATAGGAATAAAAATAAATGCAGTAGATGAAACTATAAAAATAAACCTAGAAAAAATAAACTGGTCTGCAAATTGGATAATAAAAAGTATGGAATATGCCAGTTACAATAGTATTTTGCTAATTCCGATGCTAATAAATATTAAAAAATTTGCTAAAAATAGAGAAGCAATTATAAGCATAGGCTCAACTCTAATTTTATTTGTGCTATCATTAGTAATATATTGCTCAATGTTAAAATATGATGTAGGCACAATAGAAATTCCAATGGTGTATATATCTAGCACAATAGGCAATTTTTTCAAGTATTTATATGGAATTGTAATCGTATTTGCAATATATACAACAATGATTTCAGCAGGTTATGGATTTTTGCAAAATTGCACAAAAACAGAAAAGTCGTATAAAAAAATTCTAATATTTATGTGCATATCTGCACTATTTATATCTAGGTTTAGTTTCTCTGGACTGGTGAACTTAACATATCCGGTATTTGGTGTTTTGGGAGCGCTACAGCTTGTAAAGCTTTTTTGGTAATACGCTAGGTTAGATGATAATGGTATT
>CALXND010000042.1 GCA_944389655.1 uncultured Clostridia bacterium
TTTTTTAAGCTTGGTATCTATTAAGTAAGTTTCTTCACCATATAATAATTTAACAGACATTGTTTTTCTCTCCTTTCCTATACGTAATTGGGGACTTAGCCTATTTTGCGCAGATGACATTTTAAGTGTTTGGTAAATTTATAATTAAAAGAATAATTAAACCTGTGCAAAAGAAGCTAAGTCCCCAATTGCGCATTATAATTTTACTGCAAATTTTGATGAATGTGCATGGCATATTGCAGCTGCCATACTATCTGTAGTGTCATCAAGTTTAGGTAAATTGTCCACACCTAAAATCATTTTTACCATCTTTTGTACTTGTATTTTATCTGCTCTTCCATATCCTACAACTGATTGTTTTATTTGAAGTGGAGTATATTCAAATGTAGGTACTCCTTTTCTACAGCCTACAACTAGTATTACTCCTCTTGCTTGTGCTACATTGATAGCTGTTTTTGCATTATTATTGAAAAATAGCTCTTCTACAGATATTGCTTCTGGTTTATATGTATCTATTATATTTTCTAAATCATTGTTTAGTTTTAGTAATCGTAGTGGAAAAGATTCTCCCGCTTCTGTTAATACTGCCCCTGATGTAATTAGTTTGAATTTATTTCCTATGTAGTCTATTATGCTATATCCAGTTATTGCAAAACCTGGATCTATTCCTAATATTCTCATTGTTTCTCCCTTCTCGTTTTTCCTTCGTCTTCTATTTAGTACAAAATTGTAATTATGTTGTGCCTAATTCTAAAGGATTATTCTAAAAATCTCACCCAGACTCCATGCTTGTGCTATACACCCTTGTGAAATATATTTTCTATTTTCTATATCATATAATTCGCAAATATTTCCAACTGTTTTTCCTTCATTCATTTCTTTTACAAATATTTCTTTAACATTTGTTTTAAATAGTGCCAATTTTTCTTCTATTTCTTTTTTATTTGCCTTCTTTTTTTCTGCTTTAATCATATTTCTTAATGTATCATAGTATAGTCCTAATAGCCATGGCCATATTGGTCCTTGATGATAACTCATGTCTCTTTTTATCATATCTCCTTCATATTTTTCAGTATATCCTGGCTCCCCTTTTGCTAAGGTACGTAATCCATAAGGAGTAAGTAGTTTCTTTTCTACTGTATTTAGTACTTCTTTTGCTATTTCTGAGCTTGGATCTAGTACTGGATATGATAATGCCATAGCAAATAATTGATTTGGTCTAATTTTTGAATCTCCTAAAACATCGTACAACGACTTTCTTCTTTTGTTATAAAATTTCTCGTTAAAGCTTCTTTGACATTTTTTTGCAAGGTCTGCATATCTTCTAGATTCTTCTTTTCCTCTCATAAGTATTGTAAGTTCTTCCATTATTTTTAATGCATTATACCATAAGCTATTTATTTCTACTGTTTTACCATTTCTTGGAGTTACAACATAATCACCAACTTTTGCATCCATCCATGTATTTTGTATTTTATCTGTTCCAGAGGAAATTAGAAAATCTTTATCCATATATATATTATTTCCATCTATATCTATTCTATTTTGATATGCATTCATTATTTTTACTAATGATGGGTATATGTTATTTCGTATCCATTCATATTCGCTTGTATAGTTTAGGAACTTTTTAACTGCTTCAAATAATAAAAGTGATGCATCTGCGCTATTGTATAACGGTCTTCCATCATAACCTGAATATCCATTTGGAACTAGTCCAAATTTTATATCACGAATGATTGTAAGTAAAACCTCCTTTGCCTCTGCATATCTTTTGGTTTTTAAAAGTACTCCCTCAAATGCAATTAAAGTATCCCTTCCCCAGTCTAAAAACCAGTGATACCCTGCAATTATTGTATACAAAGCAAATGATGGTCTATATACTGCAAAATTATCTGCTGCAATTATGTAGTTTTTTATCATATTTCTGTAATCTTCGTCTATATCTTTTTTGTCTAATAAATTTGTGTTATATATTAGTGTACTTAACCTAATTATTTCCTTATTAATTAAATTCTTGCCTTCTAGTTCTTCAATATTTTGCTCTAATGAACATATAAATGTAACTTCTTTTTCAGCATTTTCTTCTATATCTATCTCGTATACTCCCGGTACTGAATGGTTTTCTAGGGCTCCTTGTCCTCTTTTCTCTTCTTCTATATAATACATGTTTCTAAATATGTCACCATTATGCTCTATATATCTACCATCTGACATATATAAATAAACTGGGTGGCTATTATTGTTATTTATTGTTAGTTTTACTTTACTGTTTTCGATATTTTGTCTTACAGCAAAGTTATCACTCGTATTTGTTGTATGAAAGCCTCTAAAATTTACTATAGGGGCAACAGTTAGCTTAGCTTTTGGTCCCTCATTTTTTATATAATAATATACCGAAACTGTATTTTTTCCATGTTCCATACATATAAATTTTTTAATAAGAACATTTTCTACTTTATAAGTAAAAACTGGTATGTACTCTTTTTCAAATTTAATTAAGTTTTTGTAACCATCAGATATAAAGTTTTGGCATACATTTGTGTATAGGTTATGCCATCTTCCCTCTATCTCTATACTCTCATCTACCTTTGCAAGTATTACTTGTCTATCTCCTGGTGGCATTAGTGGTGCTACTAGCAGTCCATGATATTTTCTTGTATTTGCACCTAATACAGTTGAACTACTATATCCACCTATGCCATTTGTTATTATCCATTCTCTTTGTAATCCTTCCTCTAGACTTAGTTTTTCTCCTTTGTACTTCATTTGCTTCCTCCTATAATTTATTAATTAGAATAATAGTTGGCTTTTCCTATCCTTCATTTGTTTACGCAATTTTAAAGACGATATTATTGTTTGCAAGCCAAATTTACACAAGTAAGATTTGTATGCATTGTTCGTAGGCATCCTATTATATTTCTCTATGACAATTTACGAAACTGTCTACTAGTACTTATTCTAAATTTCTAACGCTTTTTCCTTGTTTTTTCCTTCTGCTTCATTTTTAAGTCCGATTCTTTTATTGACTCTATTCTATCACTATATTTTTCAAAGAATTTGCTTTTTCCTCTATTATTTTTTGTTATTTCCTTTTTTCTATCTTTAATTTCTTTTTCATTCGCTTTAACCTTTTTCTTTATATTTTTCTTGTTATCTTTTAGTTTATTGTTTAACATCATATATTGGGTACTATTTTCCATATTGCTGAATTTTAAATCATCACAAATTAGCTCTATTATTGTTGCTGCAATTGCATCTGGATTGTGTCGAATATATCCATTCTCTATGTGTGATAGCTTTCTTTGTAGCATATATATTCCTTCCACTTTTGCTTTTGATACATCTTGCTCTACAAGTTCAGATCCTTCCATATTATATCTTCTAATATATTCTGGGATTATCTCTCCTGTATCATAAATGCAATATTCAATAACACCTTTGCCTACGTGCTCGTTTATTGCTTTAATATGCTCTGACAAAGAATAGTTGTCAGTTTGACCTGGCTCAGTCATTATGTTGCTCACATAAATTTTAAATGCTTTACTTTCTTTTATTGCTTTTGCAACACCTTTTACCAATAAATTTGGAATAACATTTGTATACAAGCTTCCTGGCCCTATTACTATTGCATCTGCTTCTGTAATTGCTTCTATAACTCCTGGAGCAGTTTTACAATTTGATGGAGATATAAATATTCTATTAATTTTTGATGTTGTATTATTTATTTCCTCTGGTATTTTTTCTTTACTTTCTATTACTGTTCCATCCTCTAATTCAGCACAAATTTTTATTTCTTCCATTGTTACTGGAAGAACCTTGCCTGTTATATTAAATATATTTTGTGATTGTTTTACAGACTCTGTAAAGTCTTTGTATAAATCTTGCATTGCTGTAAAGTACATATCACTAAGGGATATATTACTTAGTTTTCCATATTTAAAATTAAAATTCATTAATTTCTCCATGGCCTCTTCATCTGAGGATAATGCAACAATACTTTCTTTTACGTCATCTAATGGTAATGCTTCTAAAATCTTTCTTGACTCTGTTTTTGGCGCTCCATAATCTGAGACAGTAACTATTGCTGTAATATTGTCTGTGTAGTTTTTTAATCCTCTAAGTACCGCATTCATTCCTGTTCCGCCGACCAATTACTACAACCTTTGGACCTTGATTATATATTCGTTTATTAAAAATTAGAGATTTTACATTCGTTTTCTCATCTTTCAACCTCTTATCCGTATCTTCTACAAGTATTTCTAGTGTTCTTTTTTGAATTGCAATTATACTATATATTATTAATATAAATCCTACTACAAATATTGCGGCTATTTTGACTAAAAAACTAAAGTCTAATTGCCTATTGGTTAAAATTTCTGCAATTCCATAACAACTTAGTATAATTCCTATTAATATAAGAAAAAGCCATCTTTTGATTTTTGTATTTGCCTTAAACCATCTAAAAAAGCCTTTCATTTTCTTTCCTCTCTTCTACCTCTTTTTTATTGTATAGGAAAAATCGACTCTTTCTTTGATATTTCAGTGTTTTTAGCGATTTTTCCGTATACAACAAGGTTAATTTTCCTTGGGTTGTGCGTAATTCTTAGATAATATTTTCATATCCTATTCTCCCAATATTTCTACTTCTAATTTAATGCACTTACCTGTTTTTTCATAAACTGTTTTTTTAACATATTGTATTAGTTCCAATATATCTTGAGCAGTTGCTTCTCCTGTGTTTACTATAAATCCTGCATGTTTACTAGAAACTTGTGCTCCTCCTATTGTGTATCCTTTTAAACCACATTCATCAATAAGTTTTGCTGTTATGTAGTCTTCTCCTCTTTTGAAAGTACTTCCTGCACTTGGTAGGTCTGGTTGCTTTTCTTTCCTTTGTTTTAAAAACTCTTGTATTTTTTTACTTATTTCTTCTTTATTTCCATATTTAAAAATTAATACGGTTTCCAGAATAATATATCTCTTATTTGAGAATACACTATTTCTATATTCAAATTTTTGCTCTTCATTATTTAAAGTTACAATTTCTGGTTCATCAGATTTTTTAACCATTTCTTCTATTTCAATATCATCTATATTTGTCTTTTCTGTAAGCATATCGTATCTTTTTAAATCAAGGCATTTAGTTTCTTTTACAATATCTTTCATTTCACTTCCATATGCACCTGCATTCATTTTAAGTGCTCCACCTATTGTACCGGGAATACCAGATGCAAATTCAAATCCTGTAATCCCGTTATTTAAAAGGACTTGCGCTAACCCCGCAAGTTTTACTCCAGCTCCTACCTTTACTGATACTTTTTCTGCATTAATCTTTTTTATCTCTATGTATTCAAATTCTATTTTAGCTACAATTCCTCTAATACCATTATCTTTAACTAGTATATTGCTACCATTTCCTATTATGGTTATATGTATGTCATTTTTCTTAGCTATTTTTATCACATGTTTTAATTCTTTTATATTTTTTATTTTTACAAATATATCTGCTTTTCCTCCAACTTTAAATGTTGTGTGCTTACTCATTGGTTCATTTGCATATATGTTTTCTGAGGGTATTTCTTTTGTTAGTTCATAGCATACATCTAGTATCTTCAAGATTAATTCCTCCTACTAAATTTATATGTAGATTTTATCATTTTTATATAAATTTTACAATATTATATTTGATATTTTGAAAATTATTGTTATTATTCACAAATTCTTTCATTTTTGTTATAAGAAAAGTGGCTTCGCCACATGTGCGTTTTGCTTCGCAAATACGCACGGCCCAAAGAAACTTAACCTTGTTGTATAGGGAAAATCGTTATAAGCACTGAAATATAAATAAGAAAGTCGATTTTTCCTATACAATAACAAGAGTTAATATATTAAAATTGTGTTTCGAATATATTAACTCTTGCTACGTTGTGTAAGAAAAGTTTAAAAGAATTTGTGAATAGTAACATAACTCAGATAATTTCTCCACTTTTAATAGTTTGTAAAATTTTAATATTTTTTAATTCTTGCAAATCAACTTTCAAAGGATTTTTATCTAGTATTATCAAGTCTGCTATTTTTCCTTCCTTAATGCTTCCTTTTGTATTCTCCTCAAAATATTGATATGCAGCATTAATGGTTACTGCTTTTATGGCATCTAATACGTTTACTCTTTCTTCTTCTCCTAGTACTTTTCCTTCTTTAGTAATTCTATTTACTGCACACCAAATAGTTTCAAACATATTTGGTTCTATTACAGGAGAATCTTGATGCAATGTGAATAAAACACCTTTTCCCTTACAGCTTCCAGCTGGACTTATTTTATTTGCTCTATCTCTTCCAAAATTTTTTATGTGCACATCTCCCCAATAATATGTTTGTGCTATAAAAAATGATGGTATTATTCCTAATCTTTTTACTTCTTCTAGTTCATCTATTCCTAATAATTGTCCATGTATTAATACCGGTCTTATTTTGCTTACGTCTCTTTGCACATTTTTTATAGCCTTAATGTATTGCTCCGCTGCTCTGTCTCCATTACAATGAGCTAATATTTGCAAGTTTTCATTGTATGCTAATTGTACCGCTTCATTAACTTCACTATCCTTCATCGTTCCATAACCATAATAGTTTTTATCATCAACATATGATGTTTTCATCCAAGCAGTTCTACTCTGAGGCGATCCATCTAAGAAGATTTTTATTCCTCCTATTTTGAAATTGTTTTTGTATTTTTTTACATTTGCAATAAATTCGCTTTTGATTTTATCCATAATTTTTACATCTATATATGCAATTACATCTATGTATAGACTTTTATTGCTAACTAGTTCTTTATATACTGGCATCAATTCTTCTGTCATATATCCTTCTTGAACTGTGGTTATTCCATACGAAGCATATTTTTTCTCTGCTTTTTTTGTTGCTTGAATTAATTCATTAATACCAGGCATTGGAATTTTTCTTAAATATTGTATGAATGCATTCTCTTCCAAATATCCAGTAAGTTCATTTCCTGTTTTCTCTATTTTTCCACCTTCTGGTGAGACAGTCTTGCTGGTTATTCCAAGTAGTTTTAATCCTAATGAATTTATAACTCCACTATGACCTGATTGATGCTGGATAACAGTAGGATTATTGGGCAAAACTTTGTCTATTTCTTCTTTTGTAATATGACGCCTTTCTTTTAAGTTGTTATGGTCATAGCCATTCGCTAATATCCATTTACCATCTTCTATTTGATTTTCACTTTTAAATTTATATAACTTATCTTGTATTTCTTTAATGCAAACACAATTATTTAAAGATGCCTGCAACATATTGTTTGCCACAGCCATAAAGTGACTGTGGCTATCTATAAATGCTGGCATCATTGTGTTTTCCTTTAAATCTATTAACTCGGTTTCTTTGTCTTTAAGCTTGAAGATTTCCTCTTTTTCCCCTAATTTTACTATAGTTTTATCTTGAACTAATACTGCTTCTGGCTTTGTGTTTTCCAATGTAATAATATCACCATTATAAAAAATCTTTTTCATATTAGCCTCCTTTGACTTGCTTTTGCAATATATTTCTTATCCTTCATAATTCCAGATACTTAAATGTCCTTTTGCCTTTATAGGATTGTCCAATATTTGAACATTTTCTAAAATCCAAGCATATCTACCTTCTTTATATTCACCGCAAATATATTCTTCATAATTATTTCTTTTAATATTTTCTACATACTCTTTTGTCATATAAATGCAGTCTACTAAATTACATTTGCAAATAATGTGCCCAAAATTTAATGGATTTTCTTTTACTAATTGCATTAACTCTTTATTCTCTTTCCACACTTTCGGGATATGTGTACTACTTGCATGTATATATAATTCTCCTCTGTATGAGGTTTTCCAGCTTCTTGTTTCTATTTTCTTTTTATTTTCCCTTATTAAAGTAGCATATGGTTCTGTTAGACTTAATACTTTCATTATTTTCCTCCATTTTCTATACTCATTATTATAAAATCGCCTACTGCTAATATTTAAGGGCTTCTTTTATTAATTCTCTCAAATATGGTCTTTTTCATCAACTTTTAATTACTTTCTTAATTCTTTTGATAAATTCTGCTTTGTTTAATAAAGCCTTTCTCAATTTCGTAATTGCTTTATCAAATTCTTCATCTTCTAAATACACTTTTGCATATCCATTCTCGCCATATTTTTCAGTCAAATGTGAATATACTCTTTCTATTTGTTCTTCCTCGGTTAATCCTGAATAATTTCTCTTTCCATATGAGTACGACCTTCGTATTGAATTATCTATATCTTCAATTGTTCTATCTGCCGTACTTACAATCATTCCATATATACTTCTTGGCTTACGATTACTTGATGCCCTATGGTCTTCTATTGCTTCTTTTATTATATTTCTTTGTTCATCATTAAACCAGTTTCTAATTTTTTCATCTTTCATAAATATTTCTGCTGATATTATTTCATGTCTTTTTCTATCAATATAGTGTCCTATATCATGATATGCTGCAACTGTATATGCTATATTTAAGTTAACATTATTCTTTTCAGCAAATTTTATGCTTCTTTGAATTACTGTCTTTATATGTTTTATTCCATGTCCTTCTTCATTTCTATTATACAATGGAAATATTTCATTTTCTATGTACTCCATTAATTCTTTATTTATTGCTTTTTCATTTAATACACCGTTATTAATACTCATCATTATTCTCCTTTAGATTTTTTAGTCTATACTTCAATAATTCTTTAATTTCGCCTATTGGCCACAAGACAATTACTTCCTTATAATTGGTTTAATCAGCATAAACACAACTTATATCTGTTACTCATTTTTTAGCTTCTAAAAAACACATCTTATCATTTTTAGTTTTATATTTTAATTTTCTTTATACTCTATATCTTCTCTATTTCTTCTTTAGATATTCCTGTTATTTTTGCTATTTTTTCTACTTTGATGCCTGCTTGTTTCATCTTTTGTATTATTATTTGATGCAACTTTGGTAACTCTATTATATGAAACTCTAAATCATCTGTCAATACAGTTTTCCCTATTCCTTCGTCATTATCTTTTATTTTCCATTTACTATGAAAGCCTTTTCCCTTTAGTTCTTCTATTTCAAAATTTGCTATTAATACTCCTATTGTTCTTTTTAGTTCACTATATTTTTCACTCTTTTTTATATTTTTTGCATACTGCCTTGCCCAATAGTATAGCATTCTTTTTATCATATTGCTTTTATATGCTACCTGCATTTCTATATTGCAATATTTGTTTTTATTTATTTTTGCTAATACATTTACTATTATATCAAGAAAAATCGTTCGACATTTTCTGACAAGTAGTTGCAGAATCATTACTTTAACTATTAAACTGTAATCGAAAATAGTTGCATGACTAATTATTTAAAATCTAAATTCCTTTAAACAATTAGCATGTGATATATTTAATACAATTTTTATTTATTTGTCATAAATCATATTTCTCCCTAATATACATTAAATAAAGTTTAGTACAAACATTTTTTAAGGGGGTTATTTGATTAATGGAAGAAAATTTGAAATTATATCAAGATATAGCAAATCGTACTCAAGGAGACATATATGTTGGTGTTGTAGGTCCTGTTAGAACTGGTAAATCTACTTTCATAAAAAGATTTATGGATTTGCTGGTTATTCCTAATATCGAAAATGAATACAAAAAAGAACGTGCTAGGGATGAGCTTCCACAAAGCGCTGGTGGAAGAACTATAATGACAACTGAACCAAAGTTTATTCCTAATGAAGCCGTTGAAATTAGCATAGGCGATAATTTAAAGCTAAAAACTAGGCTAGTAGATTGTGTTGGATACTTAGTCAATAATGCTATAGGATATTTGGAAGACGACATGCCTAGAATGGTAAAAACACCATGGTTTGAAGAAGAAATTCCTTTCGAGCAAGCAGCCGAAATTGGAACAAAAAAGGTTATTACCGAGCATTCTACTATTGGCATTTTAGTTACAACAGATGGTAGTATTACAGATATTCCAAGAGAAGATTATGTTGGGGCCGAAGAAAGAGTTGTAAATGAGTTAAAAGCTCTTAACAAACCTTTTGTTATAGTATTAAACTCTGATGATCCATTTTCAGATTATACTAAAAATTTAGCAGCAAATTTGGAAGAAAAATATCAAACAGCAGTTATTCCTACCGATTGTTCAAGTCTTGATATGGAAGATATTAATGAAATTTTTGGTAAAATTTTATACGAATTTCCTATTGAAAAAATGAACATTAATTTTCCTAAGTGGGTGGATAGTTTATCTGATTCACATTGGCTAAAGCAAGAACTATATAACGAAATTAAAGATGCTTTTGGAAATATTCGTATTTTAAAACAAGTAAATGATGGAATAACTAAATTGCAAAGTACTCAAATAATAAATAAGACTATAGTAGATGAAATTAAACTTGGTGAAGGCACAATAAATGTTTCAATTATGCTATATGACGAACTCTTCTATAAAGTGCTTACCGAGATTTCAGGTGTAGAAATTAATAATGAAGGCGATTTATTTACTATAATTACAGAACTTGCAAATACTAAAAAGGAATACGATAAGATTGCAAATGCCTTGGAAGAAGTTAAAGCAACAGGCTATGGAATTGTTACTCCTTCAATCGATGAGCTTATTTTAGATGAACCAGAAATAATCAAGCAGGGTAACCGCTTCGGAGTTAAACTTAGAGCTCGTGCGCCAAGCGTGCACATGATACGTGCAGAAATAGAGACTGAGGTATCCCCAATAGTTGGAAGCGAAAAGCAATCAGAAGAACTTGTAAATTACTTACTTTCTAACTTTGAAGATGATCCAGCTAAAATTTGGGAATCTAACATATTTGGTAGAAGCTTACATGAGCTTGTTAATGAAGGCTTACAAACCAAACTTGCTAAGATGCCAGTAGACGCACAGGCTAAACTTCAAGAAACACTAGAACGAATTGTAAATGAGGGTAGCGGTGGATTAATTTGCATAATTTTGTAGATAATGTAACTTTCTATAATCGAGTAGAGAATAAATAATTATTTTATTTATTCCCTCTCACACCACCGTACGTACCGTTCGGTATACGGCGGTTCAATTTGTACATTCAATATGTACTTTTGTATATTGGTCTAGTAGAAATACTAGACCTCTTTTTCTTAATCCTTATCAAGTTCATTTAACATTATATTGCTTAGTAATGGACTTAAGTTTCCTCCTTGTGGTGTTCCTACTTCTGT